>NZ_JBEZEV010000058.1:0-40409 GCF_040649055.1 Micromonospora sp. NPDC049060 | reverse complement strand
GCGATCTCGATCGCGCTCGCCGTCGCCGGGCCGGCTGCGGACCGGGCGGCCGGCTATGGGTCGTACTCGATGCCGGGCGGCGGCGCGCCGAGCAGGGCGGCCAGCAGCTCCAGGTCCGCGCCGGTCAGGCTCTCCAGCTGGTGTACGCCGTCCAGCGGCCCGATCGGCACCTCCGCCGGTACGGCCAGCACCGCCGCGCCGGCGGCGAGCGCGCTGGCCACCCCCGTGGGCGAGTCCTCGATCGCCACGCAGCGGGCGATCGGCACGCCGAGCAGCCGGGCGGCGGTCAGGTACGGCTCCGGGTGCGGCTTGGCCGCCTCGACCTCGTCGCCGCAGACGACCGCGTCGAAGCTGTCGCGCCCGAGGGTGTCCAGCGCCTCCTCCACCAGAGGCCGGCCGCTGGAGGTCACCAGCGCCGTCGGGATGCCCGCCGCCCGGACGGCCCGCAGCAGGTTCAGCGCGCCGGGACGCCAGCGCAGCCCGGTGCGGAACAGCTCCAGGATCCGGGCGTTGATCCACGCCGCGCTGGCCTGCGGGTCGCGCCCCGGCTGGCCCAGGTCGTCGTGCAGGAGGCGCATCGACACGGCCATGCTGGAGCCGATCATCGCCTTGCGGGCCGGATCGGACAGGGTGCCGCCGTACTCCGCCGCCAGCTCGTGCAGCGCGACGTCCCACAGCTTCTCACTGTCGACCAGGGTGCCGTCCATGTCGAAGAGCACGGCGGCGGGGTGGTGGCTGTTCAGCGGGTCCTCCCTCGGGTGCGTACCCCGGGATCCTCTCAGCCACCACGCCGCCGGCGCGCGCCCAGGTGCTGCGGGGTGACGTGGCCGACGGGTTACGCGCGGGCGCAAGACTCGGGACAACCGGCCGCCATCCACGGCGGTCCCTCGCCCGGAGGTCGCCGTGCGCGTCAGATCCCTGGTCACCCGGTGCACCCTGATCCTGCTGGCCGCCGCCGCCGCGATCTGGCCGGCGGTGCCGGCCGCCGCCGCGAGCCTGCCGCTGGAGCGCTGCTACGACCTGGAGACCCCCCAGCACGCCGACGAGCGGGACTGGTTCGCACCGGGCAACGTGACACACCGCGTGGCCGACGCCGGTGGGCATGGTCGACCGGGACGTGTTCCGGGTGTCCGCCCTGGGCCGGGTCCGCATCGACCACTGGGGCACCCAGAAGTCGATCGCCGGTGAGCTGCCGCTGGCAGGCAGCGGCTGGCCCGCGCCGGACGCGCCCCGGTACGCCCTGATCGCGAAGGTCACCTCGGGTTCCATGCTGGTGCTCAGCACCGGATTGATCTACGGCTCGGGCCGGTGGTTCCCCGTCGGCGCCGACAGCGCCTGCATGCTCTACTACAACGCCGGTGCGCCGTCGCGGCTGGTCTTCTCCTTCAACGACCCGAACCTCGGCGACAACGGCGGCGGGGCCTCGGTGTGGGTGCGGCAGTGGTGGGGCGAGTTCTGACCGCTCAGGTGAGGCCGCAGGCGGCCAGGGACCGTTCGTAGCCACGGAAGAACGACTCGGTGCGCTGCTCGGCGGTGCCGTGCGCGCCCTCGGCGAACCAGGGCTGGTCGGGTGCGTCGCCGACGGCCAGCAGCCCCTCGCGGAACTCCTCCAGGTCGCCGTCGGCGAGCCCCAGTGCCTTCGAGCGCACCGAGTCGCCGAGGTACGCCCCGGCCATGCAGTCGGCCTGCAACTCCTGCTGGATGGTGTAGGAGTGGCGGATGCCGAGCCGGGCCTGGATGCCGTGCGCGTACTCGTGGCCGAGCAGGTAGAACACGAACGCGTCGCCGACCTGGCGGAACGCGCCCACCGACCATCTCACGTCGTAGGCGATGAAGTCGCCGGCCGAGCAGTAGACGGCGTTGTTGCGCGGCAGCGGCTGCCCGCCGCAGGAGACCTCCCCGGCGCGCTGGTACGGGACGATCCGGCTGATCGGGCGGAAGCGCTGCCCCGAGGCACGGAACTGGGCAGCCCAGTACTGCTCGGCGATGCTCTGCGCGTCGGCGACGTCCTGCCGGAACTCCGCGACGCTTGTGGTGCCGTCGGCCCGGGTCTGCCCGGCGCCGGGCGAGGCCGGGGCGTCGGGCCGCGGCGGGGCGGGCTCCTGCCCCTCGGGCTCGGACACCCCACCGACCACGCACCCGGCCGCCGCGACGAGGGCCACCAGCAGGCCGGCCAGCGCGCTTCGCGACCGGCCCTGCACGCGCGTCGTCACAGTGCCCTCCCCGGCGTCGGCTTCACCACGTCCAGTACCCCGGCGGCGGGTCCGCCATGCGACCGGCGGGCGGTCAGGGGCTGGCGGCGAGGAAGACGAAGGCGGCGAGCAGCACCAGGTGCACGCCGCCCTGGAGCACGGTGGCCCGCCCCGGCACCACGGTCAGCACGCTGGTGACGACGGTGAGGGCGAGCAGGGTCACCTGGGTGCCGCCGAGGCCGAGCAGCAGCGGGCCCTCCAACCAGATCGACGCAATCGCTATCGCGGGGATGGTGAGCCCGATGCTGGCCATGGCCGAGCCCAGGGCCAGGTTCAGGCTGATCTGCACGCGGTCGCGGCGGGCGGCCCGCGCGGCGGCGATCGTCTCGGGCAACAGCACCAGCAGCGCGATGATCACGCCGACGAACGACGGGGGCAGGTTGGCCCCGGCGACGGCGGACTCGATCGCCGGGGACACCGACTTGGCGTCGCCCACCACGGCGACCAGTGCCACCAGCAGCAGGCCGAGGCTGAGCAGGGCGGCCCGGTCCGACGGCGGCTCGGCGTGTCCCTCCGCGTCGAGCACCCGGCCCTGGCTGTTGACGGGCAGGAAGTAGTCGCGGTGGCGGCCGGTCTGCACCATGACGAACAGGCCGTAGAGGGCGAGCGAGACCACGGCGGCGAAGGCGAGCTGCGCGGAGGTGAACTGCGGGCCCGGCTGGCCGGTGGTGAAGGTCGGCACCACGAGGCTCAGGGCGGCGAGGGTCGCCACGGTGGCCAACGCCCCGCCGGTGCCCTCGGAGTTGAACACCGCCACCCGGCGGCGCAGCGCCCCGATGAACAACGACAGCCCGAGGATGCCGTTGCAGGTGATCATGACGGCGGCGAAGACGGTGTCGCGCGCGAGGGACTGCGTCTTCTCGCCACCGCTGATCATGAGCGTGACGATCAGGGCGACCTCGATGACGGTGACGGCCACGGCGAGCACGAGCGAGCCGTACGGCTCCCCCACCCGATGGGCGACCACCTCGGCGTGGTGCACGGCGGCCAGCACCGCGCCCGCCAGCAACACGGCCACCACGACCACGACAGGACCGGACAGGTCGCGCCCCCAGGTCAGGATCAACACCAGGATCGCCAGCAGCGGCGTGACGACGGTCCAGTCGGTCAGACGGGTGCGGAACAGCGCGGCCATGCCCCCACCTTCGCAGAGGCGACGATCATCCGGCCCCGGACCGTCAGTCCGGGTCCGGCAACCACGCGATCCACGCGGGATGGTCGTTTGCCGCCCGCAACGCGAGGGTCCCGCTCACTTCCAGGCCGATGGCGCCAGCGAGGTACAGCCACTGCTTCAGAGGCGTCGCCTTCCACGGTCAGGTCTTCGAGGGCGACAGCATGACCCGATTGTGTCGATTGCGGCGAATCGTCCCTCGCCGCCGCCGCGGTGTCCCCACGATGTGAACAAGGTCGGACTCGGAACTGAGAGGGGTAGTGCGCATGAGGCGTCGACGCAGCAGGAGGGTGCCGCTGCTACAGGCGGCAGCGATGTCCCTGGCGGCGATGGTGGCGGCGGCAGCCGTCGTACGGGCCCGCCGCCGCCGCGCCGCGAACAACGCGGCGGTCGCTGGTGTTCCGGGCCTCGGGGACAGCGCGTTCGCCGATGCGGGCACCGGCGGGGTACCGGTCCCCGGCGGCGCGGCTGCCCGGGACAAGCGGACGGCGTCACCGGCAGCCGCGACGCGGTGAGGACGGGGAGCGCCGCCCGCGCCCGGGCAGGCACGGCGCCGGCCCGGCGTGACCGGGCGGCGCCCGCCCGCCGGCATCGAACACGAGCGCCCGTCCCGTCGGCGCGGGTGAGGGCGGAGGCGTTCGCCGTACGGCCGTCGTCGTTCACCCGCGGGCAGGCGCGGGCCGGGGCGCGCGGATCGTCCGCCCGAGCGCGGGCCCCGGCCGGTCGACGGGCGCGGGATGCGCCGGCAGCCGGGCGGTGACGTACAGTTCCGGGTCGGACTTGGCGTGGGCCGGGAAGACACGGCGCGGAAACGGGACGAGACAGCGACGGCATGACGGCGGACAACATCACCGAAACCGGCCACGACGGCATCGACCGGAGCCAGTTGGAGACCTGTCTCAGCGTCTTCGAGGCGTTGGAGGACCTGCCTCCCGATCATCCCGACGTGGTACGCGTGCAGCGGGCCACCGCGCGGCTCTACAAGGTGATCAAGCAGCGCCGGCGCGAGGAGCGGCGGGACGCCATCGCGGCGGCCGACCGCGCGGTGACGGCGGCCACCGCCACCGGCGCGCCGGGCCGGATCGACGACGAGACCCAGGGGATCCCGCTCGCCTCCCCCACCGAGGGCACGACGGCCGGCTTCCTGCACAATCCGCGCGGCTGCTACGTCTGCAAGCAGCGCTACCGCGAGGTGGACGCCTTCTACCACCAGCTCTGCCCGTCCTGCGCGGCGCTCAACCGGGAGCGCCGCGACGCCCGTACCGACCTGACCGGCCGGCGCGCGCTGCTCACCGGCGGCCGGGCGAAGATCGGCATGTACATCGCGTTGCGGCTGCTGCGCGACGGCGCGCACACCACGATCACCACGCGGTTCCCGCACGACGCGGTGCGCCGGTTCGCGGCGATGCCCGACAGCGGGGAGTGGCTGCACCGCCTGCGGATCGTCGGGATCGACCTGCGCGACCCCGCCCAGGTGATCGCGCTCGCCGACTCGGTCAGCGACCAGGGCCCCCTCGACATCCTGATCAACAACGCGGCGCAGACCGTGCGGCGCAGCCCCGGGGCGTACGCGCAGCTCGTCGCCGCGGAGGCGGCGGCCCTGCCCGAGGGCCCCCTGCCGGAGATCGTCACGTTCGCCAAGCCGGCCGGGCGGGGCGAGACGGCGGGCGGCCTGACCGCCTCGCCGCAGTCGACCCCGCTCACCCCGCACGCGCTCACCGCCCTCGCGCTGACCAGCGGCTCCGCCTCGCCGGAACGGATCGCGGCGGCCACCGCCATCGACGCCGGTGGCCTGGTGCCGGACCTCGACCCGGTCAACAGCTGGGTGCAGCGGGTGCAGGAGGTCGACCCGGTCGAGCTGCTGGAAGTGCAGCTGTGCAACGTGACGGCCCCGTTCGTACTGGTCAGTCGGCTGCGGCCGGTGATGGCCGCGGCGAAGGCCCGCCGCAAGTACGTGGTGAACGTGTCGGCGATGGAGGGCCAGTTCGGCCGCGGCTACAAGGGGCCGGGGCACCCGCACACCAACATGGCCAAGGCGGCGCTGAACATGCTGACGCGCACCAGCGCCCAGGAGATGCTGACCGACGGCATCCTGATGACCAGCGTGGACACCGGCTGGATCACCGACGAGCGACCCCACCCGACGAAGATGCGGCTGGCGGATGCCGGTTTCCACGCCCCGCTGGACCTGGTCGACGGCGCGGCCCGGGTGTACGACCCGATCGTCCGCGGCGAGCAGGGCGAGGACCTGTACGGCTGCTTCCTTAAGGACTACGCGCCCTGCGCCTGGTAACCGACGCGTCACCAATCTGGCACTATTGCCAACCTTCGATGGGTGTGTAAAAGTTCTTCACTGACTTCAACCTCGTGCAAGAAAACCTTCGGGGGAGACCGGGATGAGAAGGACCACCACCTGGCTGCTGGGCCTCGCCACCGCGGCGGGGCTCACCATCACGCTCGGCTCGGCGGCCGTGGCCGAGTCGGCGCCGGCCCCGCAGCCGCAGCCGCAGCCGCAGTCCGTGGCGGTGTCCACCGTCGGTCCGCAGCCCGGCACCTTCGTCGGCAAGGGCTTCGACACCTGCACCGCCCCGTCGCAGTCGGCGATGAACGCCTGGCGGGCCAGCTCGCCGTACCGCGCGGTGGGCATCTACATCAGCGGGGCCAGCCGCACCTGTGCGCAGCCCAACCTGACGGCGACCTGGGTCACCAACCAGGTCGCCAACGGCTGGCGGCTCATCCCCATCGAACTCGGCTACCAGGCGCCCTGCGGCACCCGCGCGCCGAAGATGTCCGCCGACCCCGCCACCGCGCGTTCGCAGGGCCGCACCGCCGCCGACAGCGCCGCCAGCGCCGCGCAGGCGCTGGGCATCGGCGCCGGCAGCACCATCTACAACGACATCGAGCACTACCCGACGACCGCGTCGTGCCGCGCCGCGGTGCTGTCGTTCCTGTCCGGGTGGGTCGAGCGGTTGCACACCAAGGGCTACCTGGCCGGCATGTACTCCAGCGGATCCTCGGGCATCAGGGACGTCTGCCTGGAGTACAACAACGCGAGCTACACCAGGCTGGACCAGATCTGGATCGCCTGGTGGAACGGCGTGGCCGACACCGACGCCGGGAGCTACTGCTCCGACGCCTACTACGCGAACCACCAGCGGCTGCACCAGTACGCCGGGGACGTCACGGAGACCTGGGGCGGCGTGACGATGAAGATCGACCGCAACTACCTGGACGTGAGCACGTCGCAGCAGCCGCCCCCGCAGCAGTGGACCACCACGATCGACAACACCACGTCCGGCCGGTTCACGGCGGGCACCAACTGGAGCACCTCGTCGTACTCCGGGCAGCGCTTCGGCACCGACTACCGGTTCGCGAACCCGACCTCGGCCAGCGACGTCGCCTGGTACCGGGCGAACATCCCCGAGACGGGGACCTACGAGATCTCGGTCTGGTACCCCGCCGACCCCGGATACAACGCCCAGACGCCGTACGTCGTCGCCACCGCCTCGGGCAACCGGTCGGTGACGGTCGACCAGCGCGTCAACGGCGGACGGTGGGTGTCGATCGGGGTCTTCACGCTCGCGGCCGGCGACGGCAACAAGGTCGGGGTGAGCCGCTGGACCAGCGGCAGCGGCTACGTGATCGCCGACGCCGTACGCATCACCCGCGCCTGACCGTACGGCTGCCGGGTCAGCGCCGTCGATCCGGGTAGTTCTCGCCCAGTTCGATCTCGGCCCGTACGGCGAACTCGCGCAGCCTGGCGATCGCCTCGGCGGGCCCGCCGGTGGCCTGCACCATCGCCGACTGGGCCAGGATGATCAGCGCCTCGACCGCCTCCTGCGGCCGGGGGTTGACCAGGGCGGCGACCTGGCCCATGTCGTCGTCGAAGTAGGCGAGCAGGATCCGGCTCGCCAGCCCGATGGTCCGGGCGGTGTCCCCCGCGAGGTCGTCTGCGCCGCTCGGCGTCACGTCCCGCGCCCCGCCCACGGCGCCCTCCGGTGGTCGGTCACGCCCGGCCGGTCACCGGGGGCCCGAGGGTCTCGCCCTCGACCAGTGCAGGGCAGCAGGCGCCGGTGGTCGCTGTCGCGGCCGTACAGGATGCCATCGCGCACCTCGACAGCCTGCCAGCCCATCTCCCTGCGGGCGATGTGGAAGCCCGTGAAGTCGAGGTCGGTCTCGGCCTGCCGGGTGGGATCGCCGAGGGCCACCAGGGACAGGTCGCGCGACCGCGGTCCGCCTCGACGTCCTCGCCAGCCGGGACCGGCAGGCCCGGCTCTACGAGATCGAGGTGACCTGCCGCGCCGCCTCCTGCGGCTGACGCCGGGGCGACGTCGACACCACCGCCGCGTCCAGGTCCGGTCACCGGGTGGCTTCCCGCCCCCGGCGACCGGACCGGCCGGCGGTACGCGCGCCGCCGGCCGATGTGGCGCAGCGCCGTACGCGGCAGGCGGACGACACCTTCCCGGCGCGCGGCCACGACGCTCAAGAAATCGATTCCCTGCCATATAGGATCTCAGGGCCGACCACTCTCGGGCGGTGGGCCGCAACGGACGGTGGTGCTCGTGCGGTCGTATCCGGGGGTCCGGTGCGGTATCGGGCGCGAGACACCGACAGGGGACGACCGCATGACGACCATCTACGACGTGGCCCGGGTGGCCGAGGTCTCGGCGTCGACGGTGTCCCGGGTGCTCAACGGGCACTCGTCGGTGGATCCGGACCTGGCCGCGCGGGTACGCCAGGTGGTGCTCGACCTGGACTACCGGCCCAACGCGGTGGCCCGCAGCCTGCGCCGGCAACGCACCAGTCTCTGGGCGGTGATCATCTCCGACATCGGCAACCCGTTCTTCACCTCGCTGGTGCGCGGCATCGAGGACGTGGCGCAGGAGGCGGGCTTCTCCGTGGTCCTGTGCAACGGCGACGAGGATCCCGAAAAGGAGACCCGCTACGTGACGGCGGCCCTGGCCGAACGGATGGCCGGCGTGATCATCTCGCCATCGGGACGACCGGCCCTGATCAACCGGCTCACCGAGGCCGGGATGCCGGTCGTGGCCATCGACCGGCAGCCGCACGGGGTGGCCGTGGACACCGTGCTCGTCGACAACGTCCACGGCGCCGAGACGGCCACCGCCCACCTGATCGACAGCGGCTACCGCCGGATCGCCTGTGTCACGGGACCACGTCGGATCTCCACCGCCGTCCAGAGGCTACGCGGATACCAGCAGGCCCTGCGCGCGGCCGGCCGGAGCGCGCCGGAGGACCTGGTCCGGTACGCCGACTTCCGGGAGGACGGCGGCTACCGGGCCATGGCGTCCCTGCTGAACGCGGCCGAGCCGCCGGACGCGGTCTTCGTCACCAACAACCTGATGACGGTGGGCGCGGTGGAGTGCCTGGTCGACCGGGGCATCGCCGTGCCCACCCGGTGCGGCGTGGTCGGGTTCGACGACATTCCCTGGGCCCACCTGGTGCGGCCCTCGCTGAGCACCGTCGCGCAGCCCACGTACGACCTGGGGCGGGCCGCGGCGTCGCTGCTCACCGAGCGGATCGCCAACCCCGCGAAGGCGTCCTCGACCATCACCCTGCGGACGACCCTGCGGACCCGCGAGAGTTCGGTCCGGTCCCTGCCGGACGGACAGCCCGCGGCAGGCGCGGGTGGGCCCGCCCGGGCCCGGTGAGCCGGCGGCGGGACACCCGCCCGGTCACAGCGCCACGTCGCCGCACAGGTGCACCCGCACCCCCATCGCGTCGAGCATCGCGGCCTTGACCCGCAGGGCACGGTCGGCGGCGTCGGCGTCGTCGGCGTAGACCACGTTGACGTGGTTGGCCTTGTGCCGGGCCATCAACTGGTCGCGGCCCACGCCGTGCAGCACGGCGTGCATGATCGGCCACTGCGGCGTGGTGGCCCGCAGCCGACGCTGCGTCTCGGCGGCCGGCAGCTCGACCACGGTGCCCCGGCCCAGGTCGGCGTGCAGCACCCCGTCCATGATGAAGATCCGCGACCAGACGATCTCGCCCGGCCGGGAGACGCCGCTGAGGGTACCGCCGCCCAGCGGGAAGTACATCGGCGGCTGTCGCATGCTGTACGACCGGTCGTAGCCGCCGTTGTGCGAGGCGGGCACCGAGCCGGAGATCTCGAACACCCAGACGAAGTCCGGCCCGTACGACTGCCCCCAGCGGATGTCGTGCAGGGTGGTGGCCGGGTCCATCCCCATCGCGGTCCAGATCCGGTTGGTGACCAGCGAGTCCACCGCGACACCCTCGTCGACCTCGTTGAAGTGCGGCAGGGCCCGTCCCGCGTAGAGTTCGCGCGTGCCGTCCCGGCTGGTGACCGGCGGCCGGGACACGTCGTTGAGCAGCCCCTCGGCCAGGTCGCTCGCCGGCACGGTGTCCTTGAGCCCCTGCTGGTACTGGATGCCGACCGCGTCCAGGCCGAAGTCGTCGGCGATGCGCAGCGCGGCGACGTACATCTTGAACTGGCTGTGCAGTTGGGCGTCGGTCAGTTCGGTGGCCTCGTCCGTGCCGGTGTGGAAGGTCATGCCGGCGGCGTCGAGCCACGCCCGCACTGCGTGTGCCTCCGCGTCGCTCACCCGCGACATCTCCGCGACCAGCGCGCTCTGCGACAGCCGCTCCTTGTAGACGCCGAGCGGGTTGAGCAGCTCGTCGTCGATGATCGCGTTGTACATGCCCATGCAGCCCTCGTCGAAGACGCCGACGACGGCCGGCCGGCGCCGCAGCTGGCGGGCCAGCGCCACGCCGAGCGCCACCTCGGGGTCGGGCGGCAACGGCGGCAGGTCCCGCACGTGGCTCTCGTCGTGGACCACCTCGCCGGTCTCCAGCCAGGCCTTCAGCCCGTCGCGCGCCCACTCGTCGGTGAAGTCCTCGCTCCACAGCGCCGAGTACCGCACGCCCGCCTTGGTGAGGCTGCCGGCGAGGTTCAGCAGGCCCACCAGGCCGGGGAACTCCCCGCTCCAGTTCGCCACGAGCAGGATCGGGCCCCGGTGGGCGCGCAGCCCGGCCAGCACGTGGTGGCTGTACTGCCACACCGCCTCCACGACGACGAGCGGGGCGTCGACCGGGATCCCCTGGAAGACCTCGATGCCGGCGCGCTGGCTGTCGATGAAGCCGTGGCCCGCGCCGGCGTCCACCGGATGGGCCCGCCGGGTCCGCCAGCCCAGGGCGGTCACCGCGTCGGCGAGGTCCGCCTCCAGGCGTTGCTGGGTCGGCCAACCGGTGACGTTGGCGGCCGGCCGCAGGTCGCCGCTGGCGACCGTGTAGACCGTCCGGGGGGCGGCGGCCGGCGGGTCGACCAGCACCGGCATGGTGTAGTTGCTCACGGGTTGACTTCCTCCACTGGCTCGGCGGTACCTGGCTGGGTCGCGAAACGCGTCTGCCGGGTGGCCAACGCGTGGGCGACGGATTTCGAGCCGGTGTAGAGCTGCCGGTACAGCCCGTACAGCTCCGCGTAGTCGGCGGCGAGCGCCGGACGCGGCTCCCGGACCTCCCGGATCGGGTTCCACCGGTGGATGTCGACGCGCTGCACCGCGCCGGCGGCGAGGAACGCGGCGCCGTAGCTCGCGCCGATGGTGACCGACGGGATGTGCTGTGCCCGGCCGGTGACGTCCGAGACGATCTGCGTCCAGAGGTCGCCCCGGGTGCCGCCGCCCACCGCCACCACGCGGCGGATGTCGCCGCCGGCCGCCTCGATCGTCTCGATGTTGTGGCGCACGGCCAGCCCGGTCGCCTCCAGCGCCGCACGGTAGATGTCGCCGCGCCCGTGGGAGAGCGTCAGGCCGGCGATGACGCCCCGGGCGTCGGGATCGAGGATGGGGGTCCGCTCCCCGGCGAAGAACGGCAGCATGAGCAGCCCCCGCGCGCCCGGCCCGGACCGCTCGGCCAGGCGCAGCAGCTCGGGGTAGTCGGCGGCGTCGAACAGCTCCCGCAGCCACCCGGTGATCGCCCCGGAGGTCGCCATGCCGCCGGCCAGGTTGCGGGTGCCCGGCAGCGCGCCGACCGTGCCCCACAGCGACGGGCTGGTCAGCGGGTGCGGCACGGTGTGCACGAGGAACATCGTGGTGCCGTACATGAGCATCAGGTCGCCGACGCCCTGGGCGCCCACGCTGACCGCCTCCGACCAGGCGTCGATCGTCCCGGTCACGACCGGGGTGCCCGGTGGCAGCCCGGTGGTCGCGGCGGCCCCGGCGGTGACCGTCCCCGCCACGTCGCCGGGCCACCGCAGCTCGGGCAGCTCCAGCCCCGGGGCGATCTCGTCGGCCCAGGGGCGGTACCAGGTCTGCGCCGCGCTGTCGTACAGGGGCGTGCACTGGCTGGCCGAGTGCTGGTCGAGCAGGTACCGGCCGGTCAGCTGCCAGAGCAGCCAGGAGCTCGGCATGAACAGCCGCCGGGCCCGGGCGAACAGCTCCGGCTCGGCGTCGGCGACCCAGGCGACCTTCGCCCCCGCCGCCTGGGTCGACAGCGTCGAGCCGCACCGGCGCAGGATCTCGTCCGCGCCGAAGCGCTCGGTCAGCCGGGCGATCTGCGGCGTGGACCGGGTGTCGACGCCGTAGAGGACGGCCGGGCGCAGGGGCGTGCCGGCGGCGTCGGTGAGCAGCACGCACGGCCCCATCCCGCTGGCCCCGACCGACACCACGTGGGCGTCGCCGGGGGCGAGCAGCTCACGGGTGAGGGCGACGAACTCGTCCCACCAGACGCGGCCGTCCATCTCCACCCAGCCGGGTCGCGGCCGGTCCACCCGGTGCTCCCGGACGCGGGAGCGCAGCACGCGCCCGGACAGGTCGACGAGGACGCCCTTGCTGCTGGACGTGCCGATGTCGACCCCGAGCACCGCGGCCACCGTCATGCCAGGTCTCCCCTGCTCTTCCAGGTCCGGGGCGTGGCCCGCCGGGCCGCGCCGGCTCGGCGGTCAGGCGACGCCACCGAGCTTCGCGTACGTCTCGGCGGCGTTCTCCTTCGTGACGCGCATCGTGTCGAGGGTGGTGGTACGCGGGACGTCCTCGGCGCAGTCGACCAGGATCCGGCGGGCCAGGTCGACGGCCTCCCGGCCACCCGTGGCGTACTGGAAGGTCGCCGCCAGCCGGCCCTGCTCGACGGCCTTGATCCCGCCCGACGGCACCGGCAGCGCGTCGATGCCGGTGAACTTCACAGTCGTGTGCAGCCCGGCGGCCTTCGCGGCCAGGTACGCGCCCTCGGCCATCGGGTCGTTGTGGGCGTACACGGCGGCTGCGTCGGGGTGGGCCTTGAGCAGCGCGTCGGCCACCGACTGGCCCTTCTCCCGCAGCCAGTCCCCCGGCTGGGAGGCGACAACCTCGATCTTCGGGTTGGCCGCGATGCCCTCCCGGAAGCCCTGGGCGCGTTCGGCCGCCGGCGTGGAGCCGGGCAGCCCGGCGATCTCGATGACCTTGCCGCCGGCGGGCAGCAGCGTCGTGGCGTAGAACTCGCCGGCCGCCCTGCCGATGGCGACGTTGTCCCCGCCGATGAAGGCCGTGTATGCCTCGCCCTCCACCTTGCGGTCGAGCACGATCACCGGGACCCCCCGGTCGTACGCCTTGCGCACCACCGCGGTCAGCGGCTTGGCCTCGTTCGGCGAGATGACCAGCAGGTCGATCTTCTGGGTGAGGAAGTTCTCGACGTCGGCGACCTGCTTGCTGTTGTCCTGCGCCGCGTCGGCGACCACCACGGTGAACCCGGGGACGGACTTCGCCGCCGTCTGCACGTCGTTGTTCATGACCTGCCGGTAGGGCTCGGCGTTGTTGGCCTGCGACATGCCGATGAGGAAGTCCTTGCCCACGCCGCACTTCGCGGCCGTGGCGTCGCCGCCGTCGGACGGCTTCTCCACGCTGCACGCGGTGGAGGTGACGAGCGCGCCGGTGCACAGCAGCGCGAGAAGGACGGTACGGGTGCGCATGATGACGCTCCTTGTTCGGTGGCGGTTCAGACGATGCTGCGGCGGAGCTTCTGCAGCCCGGCGGCGGCCACGATCACCAGTCCCTTGATCAGCAGCTGCACGTTGGCGTCGATGTTGTTGAGCGCGAGGATGTTGTTGAGGATGCCGAGCAGCAGCGCCCCGGCGAGGGTGCCACCCATCGAGCCGGTGCCCCCGGCGAGGCTGGTGCCGCCGATGACCACGGCGGCGATGGCGTCGAGTTCGTAGCCGGCGCCGTCGTTGGGGCTGCCCTGGTTGAGCTGTCCGGCGTGGATGATGCCGGCGACCGCGGCGAGCAGGCCCGCGATCGCGAAGACCGCGACCTTGACCCGCAGCACGGGCACGCCCGAGAGCCGGGCGGCCTTCTCGTTGCCGCCGATGGCGTAGACGTGGCGGGCGAAAGCGGTCTTGCGCAGCACGACGATCGCGGCCACCCCGATGCCGATGAACAGCACCGCCGGGACGGGCAGCACCCCGTTGATCGTGCCGTTGAGGATCTCGAACGCCGGGGGCGCCTCCTGCGGGCCGTCGCCGTAGGCGATCGGGATGCCGAGCCCGCCCGACCAGATGCGGGCGAGGCCGCGCGCGACCTGGAGTCCCGCGAGGGTGACGATGAACGACTGGATGCCGAGCCGGGCCGTCGCGTAGCCCTGCAACGCGCCGAAGAGGGCGCCGATCAGCAGCACGACGGTGACGGCGGGCAGGATGCCGAGCCCGGAGTCGACCATCAGCGTCGCGGTGCCGACGGCGGAGAGGCCGAGGATGGCGCCGACGGAGAGGTCGATGCCGCCGAGCAGGACGACGAACGTCATGCCGATGGCGATGATCCCGATCTCGGACACCGCGCGGACGATGTTGCCGAGGTTCTCCGTGGACAGGAAGAGGATCTCACCGTCGCGGCGCGGCGAGACGGCGATGGCCAGCACGAACACCAGCAGCAGCGCGAAGAGGCTCTGCACGGCGAAGAGCCGCTCGACGAGGTCGCCCCGGCCGCCGGCCCGGCGCCACCGGCCGACGCCGGCCGCCGGGTCGCCGCCGGCCGGCGCCAGCGGCGTGCCGGGCCCCTGGTCCGGTGCGCGCAGGTGGGTCATCGGTCGTCCCCTCCGGCGGCCGTGCCGCCCATGGCCGCGGTCAGAATGTCCTCGCCGGTGCACCCGTCGGCCGCGAGTTCCGCGACGGCCCGTCCACGCCGCAGGACCACGATCCGGTCGCAGACGCCGGTCAGCTCGGTCAGCTCCGACGAGGCGAGCAGGATGCCCATGCCGTCGTCGGCGAGGCGGCGCAGCAGCCGGTAGATCTCCGCCTTGGCGCCGACGTCGACCCCCCGGGTCGGCTCGTCGAGCAGCAGCAGGCGGGGGCGGGTGAGCAGGTGCCGGGCGAAGACGACCTTCTGCTGGTTGCCGCCGGAGAGCGAGCCGACCGGCGCGGCGGCCGACGACGTCTTGATCGCCAGGGCGGCGACCTGCTGGCGCACCGCGTCCCGCTCGCGCCCGGCGCGGACGACCCCGGCGGTGCTGACCCGGCGCAGGGCGGCCAGGACGATGCTGCGGCCGACGGGGTGCTCGAGCACCAGGGCGGAGCGGCGGCGGTCCTCCGGCACGAAGCCGACGCCGGCGCGCAGCGCGGACCGGGGGCCACGCGGGGCGTACGGGCGGCCGGCCAGCCGGACCTGGCCGCTGCGGCGACCGGGCGGGCCGGCGCCGTACAGGGTCTCCAGCAGTTCGGTGCGGCCCGCCCCCATCAGGCCGGCCAGGCCGACGATCTCCCCGGCGCGCACGGTCAGGCTGACGCCGGCGGGTTCGCAGCGCCCGGGCCGGGTGCCCCGGGGCCGTACGGCGAGGCCGTCGACCTCCAGCACCGGGGGCCCCGCAGGGCGGGCGGGCCCGGCGGATCCCGCACTGAACAGCGCCTCGGCGGGGCGGCCGACCATCAGCGTGATGATCCGCTGCCGGTCGGCGCGGTCCGGGCGCAGCGTGCCGGCCACCTCGCCGTTGCGCAGGACGGTGGCCCGGTCGGCGATGTGCTCGATCTCCTCGAGGCGGTGGGAGATGTAGACGACGGCCACGCCGCGCTCGCGCAGCGCGCGGATGGTGGACATCAGCCGCCGCACCTCGGCGTCGGCGAGCGCGGCGGTCGGCTCGTCCATCACGAGGACGCGGGCGTCGAGGGAGAGCGCCTTGGCGATCTCGACGAGCTGCTGCTCGCCGACGCGCAGCGAACCGACGGGCCGGCGCGGGTCGATCTGGGCGCCGAGCGGACCCAGCCAGTCCCGGGCGGCGCGGGTCATCGCCCGCCGGTCGAGCGTCCGCAGCCTGGTGCGCGGTTCCCGGCCGAGCACCAGGTTCTCGGCCACGGAGAGCGCCGGCACCAGGTCGAGTTCCTGGTGGATCGTGGCGATGCCGGCGGCCTGGGCGGCGGCCGGGCCGGCGAAGCGCGCGGGCCGGCCGCCGATCGAGATCTCCCCGTCGTGGTCGGTGACGACGCCGGAGAGGATGTTGATCAGGGTCGACTTCCCGGCCCCGTTCTCCCCCAGCAGGGCGTGCACCTCGCCGGCGCGCAGGACGAGGTCCACGCCGCGCAGGGCGTGGACGCCGCCGAAGCGCTTGGTGATGCCGGACATGGCGACGGTCACCTGGTCGCTCACGCTGGCCTCCGGGAAGATCGGAAATCGATTTCTGAAAACGTAGGCGGGCGTCGAAGTGGTGTCAACGCCCCCGGTACGGGCCGGGCCGCCACCCCGCCGCCCGACCCGCACCGGCGGCCCCTCAGGGCACCGCGTTGACCGCCGCGTACACGGTCTCGGCGAACGCGGTGTCCCGCCCCACCCCGCTGGCGGCGAACCGCCACGTCCCGCCCGGGTACGACCCCGGTGGCCACGCGGCGCCCCCGTTGCGCCACAGCGGCTGCCAGGACGCCATCGCGTGGCCGGCGTCGTACCAGGTGTTGTCGCCGCGCCACGCCGAGGCCCAGCGGTGGGCGGCCACGAGGGACAGATCCGCGCCGGAGGCCATCGACCACGTCGGCATCCCCGACACGTCCCCCGTCGGCCGGGCCGCCACGGCGGGATCCCCGACCGCCGGCAGGGCACCGTCGACGTTGAACGCCACCTCCCAGACCGGCGCCGTCGTCTGGCCGGTCACCGACCAGGTGACGTCGCTCTGCAGCGCCGGCCCGGTCCAGCGGGGCGCCACGGTCAGCAGCCAGTCGGCGGTGACCGGCTCGTCGCCCATCCGCATGCCGACCAGGTTGATCCGGGAACCGTCGGCGGAGACGTCCACCCTGGCCGGCGGGCCCGCCCGGTCCGTGACGTCGAAGCGGCCGACCGCCAGGTAGGGACCGGTGCCCCGGTGCGACGAGTCCAACGCCGGCCGGTAGGCCCCCGCGCCGGCCGGGTCGACCGCCAGGGACGCGATCCGGGTGTGCGGCCAGGTGCGCACGTCGGCGCGCAGAAAGCCGGTGCTCACCTGGTAGCCGCGGGCGACCACCTGGGTGGACCAGGTCAGCGGGGCGAGCCACAGCCCGCCCTGGCCCCAGCCGGCGTGGCTCAGGTACCAGTTGTTTCCGTCCACCACGACCTCGGCGGCGTGCGCGTCGAGCACGGTCACCTTCTCCGCGAAGTCGAAGCGCAGGGGGTCGCGGCTGCGGTAGACGGCGGTGCGCCGGTACGCCGCGCCGTAGTCGGTGCCGTCGCAGCAGACGAAGAGGTACCACCAGTCCCCCCGGCGCACCACGAACGGCGACTCCGTCTGCCCGGCGGCCCGGCCGGTGTGCGGCGACGCGTACGCCACGCCCCGGCCGCTCCACGTCCGCAGGTCGGTGCTGGTCCGGTACGCGACCACGTGGTTGCCGCCCTGCGGGTTCGAGGTCGCCGTGTAGTACATGACCCAGCGGTCACCGACCCGAGTCACCATCGGGTCGCGCGCCTCCCAGCCGTCGGTGAACAGTGGGTTGGCCGGGCTGCGGGTCCAGGTGAACAGGTCGGTCGAGGTGGCCAGGTGCATCCGGTAGTTCGCGTAGTCGGGGCTGCCGGCCGCGTAGAACATGTAGTAGACGCCCTGGTCGTGGACGACGTGGGGCGCCCAGATCCACTGTTCGCCCCTCGACGGGTCGGCCGTCAGCGCCGGTGGCCGCTTCGTCCACGGCCCGGTGGGCGTGGGCGCCGTGGCGTGGCCGAAGCTCTTCTCGTCCTGCGGCGCACCGGGCTCGGCGTGGGCGATGGCGAAGGCGTGCCACAGCCCGGTCCGCTGGTCACGCACGATCGTGTGGTCGTTGTAGTACCACGCCGTCGGCTCCCCCACGCCCGGGTCGTAGACCCGGGTCAGCGGCCCCCGCGCCGGCGTCTCGCCCATCGTCTCGTACGCCGTCGTGGTGACCGCCGCCAGCGGGCCGACGCGACGCAGGGTGAGCGTGTCCAGACCCGCGAAGAACCCCGTCGAGGAGGCGGAGCGGCCGGTCACCGTCACCGTCAGCCGGTGGCTGCCGGCGTCGAGCGAGGCCGATCCCAGCGGTACGGCCTCGACGCGCCGCACGGTCGGGGCGTAGCCGTCGAAGAGCTGACCGACGGCCACCCCGTCGACGGCGAAGCGCAGGGTGCCGTAGTCGGCGGCGCGGGTGAGCACGGCGCCGATGTCGTACTGCCCGGCCGACACCGGCGGCAGCGCCACGGTGACCGAGTCCCCCGCCCGGGCGGCACGCAGCCACAGCTGGCGGCCGGCCGACCAGGCGACCCCGCAGCAGTTGGCCTGCGCCTCGACCGGGGCGGTCGACGAGGTCACCGTCAGCGACTCCACCTCGGCCCGGACGACGTCCTCGGCGGCGGCCGGCGCGGCCGGGACGGCCAGCAGGGCGGCGCCGAGCAGGAGCACCGCGAGCATCCGGGGCGCGCGCATCACGACACGCTCGGGCGGGGCAGGTCGGTGCCGGGCGCGAACTGGTCGTGCCACCTGACGCCCGCGCCGAAGCCGCCGCCGGTCGACAGCGCCACGTACGCGTCCGCTCTGGTTCCCCGCGTGTACGTCACGAGGTCCGCCCTTCCGTCGCCGTTGAAGTCGCCGATGCCCGGCAGTTCGTCGCCCACCGCGAACCAGTCGTGCCACCTGCCGCCCTGCGCGCCGAAGCGCGTGCCGTCGGAGAGCGCCACGAACACGTCGCCGGTGGTGCCCCGGGTGAACGTCACCACGTCGTCGCGCCCGTCGCCGTCGACGTCGCCCAGCGCCGGCAGCTGGTCGCCTAGCGCGAGCGAGTCGTGCCACTTCCAGCCGTCCTCGACGAACCGCGTCCCGTCGGAGCGGGAGACGAACACGTCGCCGGTGGCGCCCCGGGTGAACGTCACGATGTCGTCGCGCCCGTCGCCGTCGACGTCGCCCACCGCCGGCAGCTCGTCGCCGAGCGCGAAGTGGTCGTGCCACTTGACGCCGGGACCGAAGCCGCTGCCGGTCGACAGCGCCACGTACACGTCGGCCGCCGCGCCCCGGGTGAAGGTGATGATGTCGGTGCGCCCGTCGCCGTTGACGTCGCCGACGGCGGGAACCTCCGTACCCGTGGCGAAGAAGTCGTGCCACTTGACCCCGGCGGCGTACGTCGTGCCGGTGGAGAGCCCCACGTAGACGTCGGCGCTGTCGCCCCGGGTGAAGGTGATGACGTCGGCCCGCCCGTCGCCGTCGACGTCGCCGGTGAACGGGATCTCCTCGCCGACGGCGAAGAAGTCGTTCCACCTCCGGCTGTCCGGCACGAACCTGGTGCCGTCCGACACCGACGTGGTCACGTCGGCGGTGGCGCCCCGGGTGAACGCGACGGCGTCGTCGCGGCGGTCGCCGTTGGCGTCGCTGGTGTTGCGGGTGCGGGTGGTGGCCGACACCTCGGCCGAGGGCGCGGAGGCGTTGCCGGCGCCGTCGACCGCGACGACCCGGTAGTGGCGGGTCTGCCCGGCCGGCAGCGGGCCGTGCCGGAAGGTGGTCGTCCGGGTCGTGCCGACCAGGTTGGCGGGGGTGGTCGCGACGCCGGGATTGCGCGAGGCGTAGACCCGGTAGCCGGCGACGCCCACGTCGTCCGGCGACGCCGACCAGGACAGGCCGAGGGCGTGCACCCGACCGCCGGCCAGGCCGAGCCCGGTGACCGCGCCCGGCGCGGTGACGTCGAGGAACGGGGGAACCATGCTGTCGGCCTCGTAGCGGGCCGCCGTCCAGGCCGGTGCACCGGCCGCCGGGGTGAGGGTGACGGTGACCGCCGCGCGGCCGGCGGTCAGCGCGGCCGGGAGGACGAACTCGTCGGCCAGCCAGCGCTGCCGGTCGTTGCCCAGCGGCTGCCGCCACACGCCGGCCGGCCGGCCGTCGACCGACACGGCGACCTGCTGGTACGCGCCGGCCTGGTCACCGTGCCGGCGCAGCCGTACGCCCTGGTTGGCGGGGTCCACGGCGAGCCGGAAGCTGGCGGCGCCACCGATGGCGCGCACCTGGCCGGCGACTGGAGCGTTGTCGTCGTCGCCCTCGTACGCGGCGGTCAGCGGGTACTGGGTCCCGGAGTCGGTGTAGGCGTGCCCGGCGCGGCTGGCGGCGTCGCCGGTGACCAGCGTGTCGGTGCGGCGCAGGGCGACGGTCGGCTGGGTGTAGAGGAAGGCGGTCGAGGCGTAGGTCGCCGGCATGTCGTTGGCGGGGCCGTGCTCGATGCCGAAGCGCAGCGCCGTGGCGTAGGGCACCGCGTCGCCGATCATCAGCCGGTACATGGCGTCGCACTCGTCGGCACAGCCGCCGGAGCGGAGCAGGTGGGCGGTGTTGCCGGTGAAGACGCCGCTGTACTCGCCGCGGTTGAAGTACCAACCGGACTCGTAGAAGTCCTCGGTGCCGGTGCCGTAGATCTGCGGCGTGGGCGAGCCGTCGACGTGGACGCGCTCGTCGCCCTCCAGGTAGTTGCGGGTGTTGCCGCCGACGATGTGGCCGCGGGCGGTCTGGGACACGCCGACGAACCGTCCCCGGCCGGCCTGGTCGGCGACGATCCAGTCGTCGCCCCCGACCGTCTCCGCGCGGCGGGACTGGGTGGTGAAGTAGCCGGCGGCGCCGTCGGGGGCGAGGGCGCCGGTCCAGGCGGTGCCCGGCGCGGTGGTCACCTCCGCCTGGACGCCGGCGACGGGGGCGCCGGTGGTGTTGGCGACCGAGATCGTCGCGGTGGAGCGGAACGGCATCGGCCACCAGGCGCTGTACCAGCCGCCGGGTGCGGAGTCCATGGCGAACATCAGCGAGCGTACGGAGCGCTCGCCCAGGCCGGCGCCGAAGAACTCGCCCACCGGGCTGTCGACCGTGGCGCGCCCGTCGAAGGTGATCCGCAGCCGCAGGCCCGACAGCGTCGACGCGGTGGCGGTGGCGTCGGGCAGCCGCAGCCGCAGCGCCGTGACCGCGGCGGGGCCGGTGAGCGTGGCGAGTGTCGACTGCCCGCCCGCCGGGACGTCGACGCGGGCGGTCCTGGTGCTCGCGCCCGGCTGGCTCGGCTTCGGGTCGCGCTGGCCGGCGGCGCGCAGCTTCTCGACCACGTCGGCGGCGGGGTCGGCGGGGTCGAACCTGGGCACCCCGACCGCGTCGGCGAACGTGCGGTAGGTGACGTGGTGGAACAGCGGATTGAACTGGGTGGTGATCCGCATGGACTCGCGGTAGGGCATGGGGACCTTGACGGTGACCCCGCCGGAGGTCTGGTCGGCGTTGGTGACCAGCGGCCACACGAACGGGGAGCCGAGGCCACCGTCGACGAGGCGCTGGAGGCTGGTGTCGACCACCGTGACGCCGTCGAGCTCGACGCGGATCCAGCCGGTGGCGCTGACGTTGCCCTCGTCGCGGGTGAACCAGATCGATTGCAGCTCACCGGCTCCGCGTTCCTCGGCGATGACGCAGCCGCCGGCCTGGCGGAGACACGAGTAGGTGCCGACGAAACCGTCGTCGTTGGAGCCGTCCCGGGCGAAGCTGGAGAACTGCCGGGTGCGGCTGCCGGCCGCCAGCTCGGGCAGCCGGTCGAGGCGGCGGTAGACGTCCCAGCCGACCGGGCCCTTGTCGTCGACGACGGCGAGCGCCCCGACACCGCGCGGGGCCGGGACGGGCCCGGCGGCGTGCGCCGCCGCCGGGGGGATCACGGTCGCCAGCGCCGCGGCCAGAGCCAGCCAGCGGCGAAGGTGGGGCTTCATGGATGTCCCTCCAGGATGACCGTCGGAGCCGCGAGAAATCGATTGCTCGGGAGTTAACCGGGGGGTATCGCGAGATGTCAATACTTTACCGCCACCGCTCAGTTGCCGAAGGAAGATTCCAGGACGCATTGACAGCCGTCGGGGGCCTGGCGATACTCCTCGGCAATCGATTTCCCACCGACGGGGAGGTGTCGACGCGGCGGCGCACCCGTCAGCCCGGGCGGCCCTCCTGGCGGCAGCGCGCCTCCGTGGCGGAACCGCTCGCCGCACCGCTGACACCACTCAGAGGAGCATCGTGAGACGTACTCCCCTCGCCCTGCTGGTCGGCCTCTGCACCGCGCTGGCGTCGGTCGTGGCGACCGCGCCGGCGCAGGCCGACGCCCCGATCGGCACGCTGGCCTGCACCTCCATCCCCGCCAACCACGACCCCACGATCAGCGTGATCGTCTACCGGGTCGCCCGCGCCCACAACGTCAACGACAAGGTCATGCTCTCCGCGTTCGAGGCCGGCTGGGTCGAGTCGCACATGAACAACCTGCCGTGCGGCGACAAGTCCTCGCTCGGGGTGTTCCAGCAGCGGTGGGACTACGGCTGGGGCACGCCGGAGCAGATCATGGACCCGGTCTACGCCACCACCCAGTACGTCACCCGGGCGATCGTCTGCGACCGCAACAACCCCCGCTACACCGCCGGCCAGGTCGCCCAGTGCGTGCAGCGCTCCGGCTTCCCCGACCGCTACGACCAGGTGGCGACGAAGGCGCGGACCCTGCTCGACGAGGCGGCCCGGACCCACGCCATCGCCGGCGGGTCCGCCACCGACGTCAGCGGCGACGGACGCGACGACATCGTCAGCTTCACCCAGAACGCCCTCGCCGACGTCTACGTGAGCACCTCCACGGGCGCCGGCTTCGCCGGGACCTCGGTGAAGTGGAACGACTTCTTCTCGATCGGCGGCGAGACCGCCTCGACCGGCGACGTCGACGGCGACGGCCGCGACGACGTCGTCACCTTCGCGCACGGCAACACCGGCGACGTGTACGTGGCGCTGTCGAACGGCACCAGCTTCGGCGGCGGCCAGAAGTGGCACGATTGGTTCGCCCCCGGCGCGGAGATCGGCGCGGTCGGCGACGTCAACGGCGACGGACGCGCCGACATCGTCGCCTTCACCCACAACGCGGCCGGCGACGTCTACGTGGCGCTGTCCACCGGGTCCTCGTTCGCCGGCACCGCCGTGAAGTGGCACGAGTACTTCTCCATCGCCGGCGAGTACCCGGCCCTGGGCGACGTCAACGGCGACGGACGCGACGACATCATCACCTTCACCCAGGGCCCCGCCACCGCCTCCGACGTCATCGTCGCCCTCTCCACCGGCAGCGCCTTCGGCGCACCCCAGAAGTGGCACGACCTCTTCGCCGTCGGCACCGAACTCCCCCGCGTCGGCGACATCAACGGCGACGGCAAGGACGACATCGTCACCTTCACCTGCAACACCAACGCCGACGTCTACGCCGCCACCTCCACCGGCACCACCTTCGCCGGCACCACCGTCAAGTGGCACGACTTCTTCTGCCTCAACGGCGAGTTCCCCTACCTCGCCGACGTCAACGGCGACGGCAAGGACGACATCATCGTCTTCACCAAAGGCACCACCAACGACGTCCACGTCGCGCTATCCACCGGCACCACCTTCACCGCCAGCGCCAAGTGGCACGACTTCTTCGGCCTGAACGGCGAGACCACCCTGTGACCCGCGAACGGGAGACCATCATGAGACCCGACAGACTCTCCTGGCGCGGGGGTGCCGCCGTCGTCCTCGCGGCGGCGCTGCTGGGCCCCGTCGCGCCGGCCGCCGCCGCGCCGGCCAGGCCCGCCGCCGGTCCGCTCGACACGGCCTTCACCCGGGCGGCCGGCGAGTTCGACGTGCCCAGGGACCTGCTGGTCGCCGTCGGCTACGGCGAGACCCGGCTCGACGGACACGAGGGGCAGCCCAGCCAGGCCAACGGCTACGGCGTCATGCACCTGGTCAGCAACCCCCGCCAGCGCACGCTGGAACGGGCGGCCGAACTGACCGGGCAACCGGTGGCCGACCTGAAGTCGGTGACCTCGGCCAACATCAGGGGCGGCGCGGCCCTCCTGCGGGACATCGCCGACGCCGAGCGGCTCACGGCCGCCGACCGGGACCGGATCTCCGCCTGGTACCCGGTGGTCGCGCGGTACGCGCACGCCGCCGACGACGCGACGGCCCGCCTCTACGCCGACCACGTCTACGACCTCCTGCGCGCCGGCATCAGCGCGCCCTCCGTACGGGTCGCGCCACAGCGGGTGCAGCCGGAACTCGGCCGGTACGCCCGCGTCGCCCCCGCCGGGGCGGCGGCACCGGGTGCCCTCGCCGCGGCAGTGCCGGAGTACGCGCCGGCCCGGTGGATCTCGGCGTACGGCGGCAACTACGCGGCGGGTCGCTCGTCGCGGATCACCACTGTCGTGGTGCACGTGACCCAGGGCTCGTACGCCGGCACGGTGAGCTGGTTCCAGAACCCGTCGGCGGGAGTGAGCGCCCACTACGTGGTGAAGTCGAGCAACGGCGAGATCACCCAGATGGTGCGCGAGGGCGACACCGCCTACCACGCGCGGTCGGCCAACCCGTACTCGGTGGGCATCGAGCACGAGGGCTTCGTCGACAACCCGAGTTGGTTCACCGAGTCCATGTACCGCTCGTCGGCCGCGCTGACCCGCTATCTCTGCGACAAGTACGGCCTGCCGAAGAACCGTACCGCGATCAAGGGCCACCACGAGCTGCCGGGCAACGACCACACCGACCCGGGTCCGCACTGGAACTGGAACCACTACATCTCCCTGGTCAACGCGGGCGGCGGATCCGGTGGTCGGTATCTGGCGGGCTCGCCCACGGACTTCAACGGCGACGGCAAGGACGACATCGTCGCCTTCACCCAGAGCACTCTCAACGACGTCTACGTCTCCACCTCCACCGGATCATCATTCGCCGGCACCTCCAACAAATGGAACGACTTCTTCGGCCTCAACGGCGAAACCCTCCTCACCGGAGACTTCAACGGCGACAACCGCGACGACATCGTCGCCTTCACCCACGGCACCCTCGCCGACGTCCACGTCTCACTCTCCACCGGCACCACCTTCAGCCCCAGCACCAAATGGCACGACTGGTTCGCCCCCCACACCGAAGTCGCCGCAGTCGGCGACGTCAACGGCGACGGCAAAGACGACATCATCACCTTCACCCACGACACCAACGCCGACGTCTACGTCGCCCTCTCCACCGGAACGTCGTTCACCGGCACCGCGGTGAAGTGGCACGAATACTTCTCCATCGCCGGCGAACACCCCGCCATCGGCGACGTCAACGGCGACGGACGCGACGACATCATCACCTTCACCCAAGGCCCCAACACCGCCGCCGACGTCATCATCGCCCTCTCCACCGGCACCAACTTCGGCGCACCCCAAAAATGGCACGACCTCTTCGCCGTCGGCACCGAACAACCCCGCGTCGGCGACATCAACGGCGACGGCAAAGACGACATCGTCACCTTCACCTGCAACACCAACGCCGACGTCTACGCCGCCACCTCCACCGGCACATCATTCGCCGGCACCACCATCAAATGGCACGACTTCTTCTGCCTCAACGGCGAATTCCCCTACCTCGCCGACGCCAACGGCGACGGCAAGGACGACATCATCGTCTTCACCAAAGGCACCACCAACGACGTCTACGTAGGACTCTCCACCGGCACCACCTTCAACCCCGCCACCAAATGGCACGACTACTTCGGCCTCAACGGCGAAACCACCCTCTGAAACGTCCCACATAGACGGAAATACGCTCCGTGCCGGCATCCGGCGCGGTCCACCCCGATGGAGGAATTCATGGAAAACATCCCTGCTGACCGCAAGTCCGTCAGCCGCCGCCGACTGCTCGCCGGCGCCGCGGGCGTCGCCGCCGCGGGCGCGTTCGGCGGTGCCCTCGCCGCCCCGGGGCTGGCCTCCGCCGCTGGCGACGGCCACGGCCTGCGCATCGTCAGGCACGAGAACTACGGCCGGCTCCAGTACTACCGGTTCGCCACCGACGCCATCGAGTGGGACCCGGCGGTCAACGTCCTGCTGCCCGACGGTTACCACACCAGCGGCAAGCGCTACCCGGTGTTGTACCTGCTGCACGGCGGCGGCTCCGACTTCCGCGAGTTCCACATGCACCACAACATCATCAACCTGACCGCCGGCAGGGAACTCATCGTCGTCATGCCGGACGCCTCCACCGGGTGGTACTCGAACCCGGTCAGCAGCAACACCGGGCCCCGCAACTGGGAGACGTTCCACATGGCGCAGTTGCTGCCATGGATCGACTCGAACTTCCGCACCTTCGCCGAGTACAACGGCCGCGCTGTGGCCGGCTTCTCGATGGGCGGGTTCGGCGCCCTCAAGTACACCGCCAAGTACTACGGGCACTTCTGCTCGGTCAGCTCCCACTCCGGCCCGGCCAGCCTGCGCCGGGACTTCGGGCTCGTGGTGCACTGGGCCAACGCGACCTCCGCCGCCGTGGACCTGGGCGGCGGCTTCGTCTACGGCGCGCCACTGTGGGACGAGGCTCGGGTCAGCGCCGACAACCCGATCCAGCGCATCGAGAGCTACCGCCACAAGCGGATCTTCATGGTCGCCGGCACCTCGCCGGACCCGGTCAACTGGTTCGACACGGTGAACGAGAACCAGGTACTCGCCGGCCAGCGCGAGTTCCGGGCGGCCCTCGGCCGCGCCGGTATCCCCCACGAGTGGCGCGAGGAGCCCGGCGGGCACTTCTTCCGGCAGCACATCTTCGCCCAGGACCTCAACGGGATGCTCGCACGTCTTCGCCGCGCGGGCTGACTCCCGGCTGACGACGCGCCGCCCACACACCGTCGGCGGCGCGTCGTCAGCTCTAGCAACGCCCACCTCCGTCGGGGTCTCTTCCGGCTCCGACGGCTGGTCTCCTTCCGCGCGCGACGAGCCCGAGCGGGGCCTGCTGGTGCGCGACCCACCCGTCCGACTCTTCCCTGACCGGAGTCACCCATGTCACGGCATTCGAGGAGCAGGGTGCGTCGCATCCTGGTCTCCCTACTCACCCTGGTGGTCGGCGTACTGACGGGGGCGGTGGCCACGTCGTCCCCCGCGCTCGCCGCGCCGAACTTCAAGGCCCCGTTCCCGTGCGGCCAGCGGTGGACGTACGGACACCACAGCGCCGAGGTCCGTCTGGCCCTGGACTTCGTGCGGGCTGACGGAGGATCCACCGCCGGCACGCCGCAGCTCGCCTCCGCGGCCGGGGTCGCCCGGCGGTACTCGCAGCCCAGCGGCGCCGGCAACTACATCGTCATCGACCACGGCGGCGGGTGGACCACCTACTACTTCCACCTCAGTTCCTACTCCGTGCCCGACGGGGCGTACGTGCAGCAGGGCCAGCAGATCGGGACCACGGGCAGCACCGGCAACTCGTCCGGCGCGCACATCCACTACGAGCAGCTCTACAACGGCGTCGGGCAGACGATCATGATCAACGGCACGTCGCTCGCGCCGTATCCCGGCCAGTACCACCAGAAGTACCTGGTCAGCGACAACTGCGGTCCGTCCCCGTCGGGTGGTCGGTATCTGGCGGGCTCGCCCACGGACTTCACCGGCGACGGCAAGGACGACATCGTCGCCTTCACCCAGGGCACTCTCAACGACGTCTACGTCTCCACCTCCACCGGCACATCATTCGCCGGCACCTCCAACAAATGGAACGACTTCTTCGGCCTCAACGGCGAAACCCTCCTCACCGGAGACTTCAACGGCGACAACCGCGACGACATCGTCGCCTTCACCCACGGCACCCTCGCCGACGTCCACGTCTCACTCTCCACCGGCACCACCTTCAGCCCCAGCACCAAATGGCACGACTGGTTCGCCCCCCACACCGAAGTCGCCGCAGTCGGCGACGTCAACGGCGACGGCAAAGACGACATCATCACCTTCACCCACGACACCAACGCCGACGTCTACGTCGCCCTCTCCACCGGAACGTCGTTCACCGGCACCGCGGTGAAGTGGCACGAATACATCTCCAACGCCGGCGAACACCCCGCCATCGGCGACGTCAACGGCGACGGACGCGACGACATCATCACCTTCACCCAAGGCCCCAACACCGCCGCCGACGTCATCATCGCCCTCTCCACCGGCACCAACTTCGGCGCACCCCAAAAATGGCACGACCTCTTCGCCGTCGGCACCGAACAACCCCGCGTCGGCGACATCAACGGCGACGGCAAAGACGACATCGTCACCTTCACCTGCAACACCAACGCCGACGTCTACGCCGCCACCTCCACCGGCACATCATTCGCCGGCACCACCATCAAATGGCACGACTTCTTCTGCCTCAACGGCGAATTCCCCTACCTCGCCGACGCCAACGGCGACGGCAAGGACGACATCATCGTCTTCACCAAAGGCACCACCAACGACGTCTACGTAGGACTCTCCACCGGCACCACCTTCAACCCCGCCACCAAATGGCACGACTACTTCGGCCTCAACGGCGAAACCACCCTGTGAGGGTGTCTCGAATTCCTGCGTAGCGGGTCAGGGGCAGGAGGCGCCGAGTCTCGGGACGACCGTGAATCGGCGGTGGTGCGCGGACTGACCGGGGCGAGGGCCTCCCGAGGCGTTGTCGCCTCGGGAGGCCCCCGCGCTGCGGATCAGATGCCGCACGCGACCGTGGCGCCCCCTCCGGAGAGCAGGTCGGCTCGGGACCAGCCCGACGCGCCGGTCGCGCGGTTGTGCAGGTAGGTCCAGCGGGCCCCGTCGTGCCCGGTCCGTCAGCAGCGGGACGTCGCGGTCTGGCCGGGCTGGCCGTGGCCACGCGAGGTGCAGTCGGAGCCGGGCCCGGTGCGAATGGTGATGCCGGTCCCGGCGAACGTGCCGTTGACCTGCGGCTCGAAGCTGGCGATCCCCTGCGGGCAGGACGCCTGGGCCGGAGCGGCGGACGGCGCGGTCAGCGGGCCCGTCGGTGTGCACGCAGCGCGCCCAGGAGCACGCCGGGGGTGGCCAGCGAGCGCGGGTGCGCAAGCATGGAGACGACCTCGTTGAAGCGTCGGGCGGTCGGCACGTCGGTGACGGTCGCCGTGACGATCTGCCTGCTGGCCCAACTGGAGAGCCGGTAGCCGCGCGGGTAGGGCCCGTCGACGTGCGGCAGCGCCAGGTCGGCGGAGGTCGACATCGACCAGGCGACGTCGACCACGACCTTCTGCAGGGCGAAGAACCGGCGCGCGGGCACGCCCAGGTCCGGGCCCGACCGCAGGTACGCCGACAGGCAGGCCGCGTGCAGCGCCGCCGCCGTCATCCCCTGCCCGTACACCGGATTGAACGACGCGACCGCGTCGCCGACGCTGACGAGCCCGGCCGGCAGGCGCCTCAGCCCGTGGAAGTCGCGTCGCCGGCTGTCGGCGTGGCGGTAGGTCCGCACCTCGCCGAGCATCTCGTTCGCGGCGAGCGCGCCGAACTCCGGCGGGAACTGCTCCCGCAGCCGGCGGGCGAAGTCGTCCGCGGTACGCCCCGGGCGGTTGGCGCCGTAGCCGGCCATCATGGCCATCCACCGGCCGTCCTCCACGGCGAAGAACGCGGCGCCGGCCACGTCCGACGACATCCTCGCGGTGTGCAGCGCCAGGACGACCGTGGCCTCCGGTGCCGCCTCCGGACGCCGGAACAGCGCGGTCGCGTAGTTGAGGTCCACGGTCATCCGCCGCAGGGCGGGCCGGTCCCAGCCGGCCTGCTCCAACCACTCGGAGAGCCTGCTCGAACGTCCCATCGCGTCCACCACGAGGTCACCCGACTCGACGCCCGCCGCCCCGCCGGTCTCGCAGTGGACGCCGGTGACCACGCCGCCGTCGCACACCAGACCCGTGGCGCGGGCGGTGACCGTCTTGACGTTGGGCAGCCGCAGCACCTGCTGGCGGATCAGCCCCTCCAGGAGGGGCCGGGTGCCCGCCAGGCTGTCGGCGTCGTCGGGTACGACGACCTTCAGCCGACCGTCGAGGTAGTTCCGCCTGGCCGCCGGTGGCGCCTCGATCGCCCCCTGGGCCACGGCCCGTTCGCGGAATCCCGGAAACAGGCGTTCGAGCTGGAGGAACCCGCCGGGCAGCAGCGCGTGCAGCTGCGATCCCTGGGGCACGCCCGGCCGACCGCCGGTCACGTGTGGATCGTCGCGGTCGACGATGACGACGCTCTCCGCGTAGTCGGACAACACGCGGGCCGCCAGCAACCCGGCGACGCTGCCGCCGACCACGACGGCCCTGCCGATGACCGGGGACGCCTGGTCGGGTGGCCGCACCGCGTTCAGCGCGGCGAGGACCCGGGCCGGGGACGAGGACATCATGCTCTCCAAGGGGTACGAGGTGGGGGGAGCCTTCCCGCATGCCTGTCAGAGGCCGGTGCGTGGGCGCACCGGCGGGGCGGACCGGTCGGCACGACGCCCGACGATCGTCGCACAGACATCGGCCGCCTTCGAGAAGGTTCTCGGGGGTGGCCGAGCGGGTCAGCCGCCCGTCCGCGCCAGGATCTCCGCAGCCGCCCGCTCGCCGGCTTCGATCGCCCCGTCCAGGTACCCCGCCCACCGGGTGGCGGTCTCCGTGCCGGCCCAGTGCACCCGTCCCACCGGCTGGCGCAGCTCCGGGCCGTAGCCGCACCAGGAGCCGGGGGTCGGCGCCCCGCAGAAGCAACCGCGCGTCCACTCGTCCGCCGACCAGTCGTACTCGACGAACTCCTCGGGCCGCCGGGCGGCCGGTCCGGCGACGGCGGCGAGGGCGTCGAGCAGGCTCGCCCTGCGATCCCCCGGCGGCATCCGTCGCAGCGCGTTCGCCTCCGGACCGTAGCTGAACGCGGTGAGCGCCCCGCGCGGGGAGGCCGGGGTGCTGTTGTCCACCGTCTCGGTCACCGGCCCGGCGAGGCAGAACGCGACACCGGAACGGCCGTCGGCGCGCCAGAACGGTTCCGGGTAGACCGCGTGCACCTTGATCGCCGAGCCCATCGGCATCCGCTGGGTGAGCGCGTCGCGCAGGGGCGGCAGCGGCGGGTCGTACCGGATGCGCCCGGCCAGCGTCGGCGGCACGGCGACCACCACCGTGTCCGCCTCGACGCGGTCGGTGTCGGTGTGCACGACCACGCCGGCACGGTCCTGCGCGATGGCCCGCACGGGCGCGGACAGCCGCACCGCGTCTGGGCCGAGGGCGGCGGCCAGCGCCTCGGCCAGCACCGGCGGTCCGCCGACGATCCGGTCCTGCTGCGCGCCGCCGGCCATCGCGAGCAGCGCCCGGCTGCCGCCGCCGGAGCGCAGGTAGAACGCCAGTTGGAGCACGGAGATCTCGTCCGGGCCGGCGGCCAGCAGCCCGCCCGCGAGCAGCCGCCCGAGGTACCGGGCGGTGGCCGGGTCCGGCGCGGCCGTGCGCAGCCAGCCGGCCAGCGTCGTACGGTCCCACTCGGCGGCCTCGGCCCCCGCCCACGGCGCGACCGGGTCGACCCGTTCGGCGTACGCGTCGAGCAGGTCGAGGACCCGCGCGGCGGCCTCGGGGGCCTCGGCGTGCCGGCCGTCGGGGAAGATCACCGGCGACGCGCCGTGCGCGGCGGACGGGAAGGTGGCGATCCCGTAGCGGGCGAGGAGCCCGTTGACCAGGTCCTGGGTGGGGCCGACCCACTGGGCGCCCAGGTCGAGCTGGGTGCCGTCGGCCAGCCACCGGGTGAGCACCCGGCCGCCCACCCGGTCGCGCGCCTCCAGCACCCGCGTCCGCACCCCGGCGCGGGCGAGCGCGAGCGCGGCGGCCAGCCCGGAGAAGCCGGCACCGATCACGGCGACCTCGGTTCCCATGTCGACGGCATACCCGTTTACGCCGCCGCCATGACCGGCCCTCGCCATCGACCCAGGTGAGCGTCACGGGGCTGCGCGGTCGGCCCGCAGGGGCCATCCTTGTCCGGTGCGGCTGTCGCCCGTCCTACGACGGCGGGTGCGGCGCGCGGACCGGAAGTCAGTCGAGGACACGAAGGAGGATGCCGTGCGCTACGTCGACGGCCCGGCGGTCGAGTGCGACCTGCATGTGGCAGCCGATCCCGCCCGGGTGTGGGAGCTGGTCACGGACATCGAGCTGCCCGCGCGGTTCAGTCCGGAGCTGCGCCGGGTGCGATGGCTGGACGGCAGCCGGGAGCCGACGCCCGGCGCCCGGTTCGAGGGGCACAACCACCATCCGGCGCTGGGCGAGTGGCGCACCATCTCGCACATCGTGCGGTTCGACGAGCCGCGGGCCTTCGGCTGGGTCGTGCTCGACCCGGACAACCGCTTCGGCGGCGGCCCCACCGACCCCGCGCGACCGGGCGCCAGCTGGCAGTACCGCCTCACCGCCGAGGACGGCGGATGCCGGCTGTCCCACTCCGTGCGGATCGGACCCGGCCGCACCGGGCTCAGCCTGATCATCGACCAGGCCCCGGAGAACGAAGAGCAGATCATCGCACGCCGGCTGGACGCCCTGCGGGACGCCATGACCGGCACGTTGCAGGGCATCCGGGACCTCGCCGAAAAGCCGCGCTGACCACGGCGTCGGCGGGCTGAACCGGCGGCGGGCTGAGCGGCGGTGGCGGCTTCGCGGCCACCGCCGGGCCGGGACTCGGCGCGGCGTCGTGGCCGGGCTTCGGCGCGTGCGCCCAGCACGATCGTCCGATGCCCGTGCGCGGCGGCCACCTCGAGCACCCGCCGCGCACGCCGGCGCAGCACCGCCGGCACGTCGGGGGCGTGCGCGGGCTGGGTGCGCACGATCGCGCCGAGGTTCGGCGCCGCGGCGGTGAGGAACGACGTCCGGTAGGCCGCGTCGAGCAGCCCGCCCTTGTCGTCGCGGAACACCGGCACGCCCGGGGAGTAGATGACCCGGTCGCTGTAGTGCAGGTCGCCCTGTCGGGCGATCTCACGAAGGCGGCTGCTCACCGGCGCACCCGGCGCATCCGCCGGCAGGGGGCGTACACAGCCAGCAGGCTAGGCCGCCACCCGTTCCGCCGACAACTGCTTCCCGCGCAGCACCCGGCGGGCCCGCTCAGTGCGCGGCCAGGACCACCCCGTCCGGCTCGAGGCCGGCAAGCCGGGACGGTCGCACGACGACGAACAGGACCGCCGTCGCCGCCAGCATGCCCCCCGCGACGACGACGGACATGGCGACCGCGCCGGTGCCCAGGACGCCCACCAGGGGCGCGGCCAGCGCACCGACGCCGAACTGCACGGCGCCGAGCAGGGCGGAGGCCGTGCCGGCCGCCTCGCCGTGGCGGGACAGGGCCAGGGCCGGCGCGTTCGGCATCGCGAGACCCGCCGCCGCGAGCACCACCCACAACGACACCAGCAGGGCCGGCAGCCCGCCGAAATTGGTCACGGCGAAGGCGAGCAGTGCCAGCCCGGCCACGCTCCCCGCGGCCAGGGCGACGACGAGGATCCGCTGCGGCGGGTGGCGGCGCAGCAGCCGTACGTTGAACTGGGTCGCCGCGATCAACCCGACAGCGCCCGCCCCGAAGGCCAGGCCGAACTGCTGCTCGTCCAGGCCGTACTGGTCCTGGAAGACGAACGACGACCCGGCGACGTACGCGAACAGGGCGGCCATGGCCAGCCCGGCGACCAGGACCAGGCCCACGAACGTACGGTCACGCAGCAGCGCGCCGTACACGCCCACCGTCGCGACCACGCCGCCGCGCCGGCGCCGCTCGGCGGGCAGCGTCTCGCGCAGGCCGAACGCGGCGACCACCACGAGCAGCACGCCGAAGGCGGCCAGCGCCACGAACACGCCGCGCCAGTCCGTCCAACGCAGCAGCCCGCCGCCGAGGGTCGGCGCGAGGATCGGCGCCGCCCCCATGACCAGCAGCAGCCGGGAGAGCAGTTTCGCGAAGGCCGCACCGTCGAACAGGTCGCGGACGACGGCCATCGCGACCACCGAGGCCGCGGCGACGCCGAGGCCCTGCACCACCCGCAACGCGCCGAGAACCGCGATGCTCGGCGCGACGACGCAGAGCAGCGACGCCACGACGTGCAGCGCGATGCCGGCGATCAGCGGCGCTCGCCGGCCGACGGCGTCGGACAGCGGGCCGATCAGCAACTGGCCGAGGGCGAGGCCCGCCAGCGTGCCGGTGAGGGTCAGTTGGACCGCCGCCGACGTCGTCTGGAATTCGTCGACGATCGTGGGAAGCGCGGGCAGGTACATGTCGATGGTCAGCGGACCCACCGCGATCAGCGACCCGAGGACGAGGACGAGCCGCAGGCGTTGCCGGGGGCTCATCAGGTCACCGGGCGTCAGCGGGGCTGCCGGCCCCCTGGGGGCGTCGACGGCGGCCGTCATCGGCTCGCCGCCGGCCGGTCGGTGGGCAGCCGGGCTGGGAAGAGTGCAGGAGTCACATCTGGCTCCAAATCCGGATCCGGTGATCTCATTCCCGCCGGACGGCGAGGTAACGGAGTTCACAGTCGGGCGGCGGCGGCCGAACGGCGCCCGGAGCCGCTGCGCGCGGCCCGGGTCCCGCCGGTCGGGCCCTCGCGCCAGCACCATGTTGTCACCCGTGGCAGCTAATCTGCGCGGGTGTGGGAGACGATGGTGCGGAGCGACCCCGATGGCTGACGCCGACGACGTCCGGCACCTGGCGCTGGCGCTGCCGCACGTGGTCGAGATCGACAGTGAGGGCTTCGACTTCCGGGTCGCCGACAAGGGGTTCGTCTGGTCCTACCCCGAGCGCAGGCCCGGCACGTCGCGCCTGATCCGGACGGACGTCGCGGTGCTCTACGTCGGCGACGAGGCGGAGAAGCAGGCGTTGCTCCTCGGCGAGCCCGAGGTCTTCTTCACCACGCCCGCGTACGAGGGGCTGCCCCTGGTCATGTTGCGGCTGGCGCAGGTGGGCGTCGACCGCCTGACGGAGCTCGTCACCGACGCGTGGCGGATGCCTGTTCCGGGCCCGCTACTCGGCGACGTCGACGGCGGCACCGGTCCCGGCTGAGGCTCCGTCGCGAGACAGCGCTGAGGCTCCGTCGCGGCACCGCTCGACCCGAACCCGCCGGTAACACCTGCGCACCGCCGGCGCATCACCCTCCCACCAAGTGGACGGCCGCAACACATGCCGGGAAACGATCACGGTTGTGCCCGGCGTTTTGGCTGGTCAACGCCACAACATCGTCCGTTCGCCGAACGGATTCGGACCCCTGACCTTTTGATCCACAGGCACGAGGGTGGACACTGCCGAAGGTGCCGCCGCGTCGCGGCCCGCGCATCATTGGTCTAAAGGAGGGCTCGGTCGGTGTTCACTCGTGTCGCCATCGTCAACCGTGGTGAGGCCGCCATGCGGCTCATCCACGCCGTACGGGACATCGCCGCGGAGACCGGGACACGGATCGAGACCGTCGCCCTGCACACCGACGTCGACCGTACGGCCACCTTCGTCCGCGAGGCGGACCTGTCCTACGACCTCGGTCCCGCGTCCGCGCGCCCGTACCTCGACCTGAAGGTCCTGGAGCGCGCCCTGGTGGAGAGCGGGGCCGACGCCGCGTGGGTCGGCTGGGGCTTCGTCGCCGAGGACCCGGCGTTCGCGGAGCTGTGCGAGCGGATCGGCGTCACCTTCGTCGGACCGAGCCCGGACGCCATGCGCAAGCTGGGCGACAAGATCGGCGCGAAGCTGATCGCCGAGGAGGTCGGCGTGCCGGTCGCGCCGTGGAGCCGCGGCGCGGTCGAGACCCTGGACGCCGCCCTGGCGGCGGCGGCCGGGATCGGCTACCCGCTGATGCTCAAGGCGACCGCGGGCGGCGGCGGGCGCGGCATCCGCGTGATCACCAACGAGGCCGAGCTCGCCGACGCCTACGAGCGCACCAGCCAGGAGGCCGCGCGGGCGTTCGGCAGCGGCGTCGTGTTCCTGGAACGCCTGGTCACCGGCGCCCGGCACGTCGAGGTCCAGGTGATCGCCGACGGCCAGGGCACCGCGTGGGCGCTCGGTGTCCGCGACTGCTCGGTGCAGCGGCGCAACCAGAAGGTCATCGAGGAGTCGGCGTCGCCGGTGCTCGGTCCTGAGCAGACGGCCGAACTCAAGACGTCGGCCGAACGGCTCGCCGTCGCGGTCGGCTACCGCGGCGCGGCGACCGTCGAGTTCCTCTACCACCCCGGCGACCGGCTGTTCGCGTTCCTCGAGGTCAACACCCGCCTCCAGGTCGAGCACCCGATCACCGAGTCCACCACCGGCTTCGACCTGGTCAGGGCGCAGCTGCACGTGGCCTCGGGTGGGCGGCTCGAGGGCGAGCCGCCGGTGGAGCGCGGGCACGCCATCGAGGCCCGGCTGAACGCCGAGGACCCCGACCGCGACTTCGCGCCCTCCCCCGGCCGCATCGCGCGGCTGGACCTGCCCGCCGGGCCGGGCATCCGCGTGGACACCGGCGTCAGCGAGGGCGACACCATCCCCGCCGACTTCGACTCGATGATCGCGAAGATCATCGCGTACGGCCGCGACCGCGACGAGGCGCTCGGCAGGCTGCGCCGGGCGATGGCGCAGACCACGGTGATCATCGAGGGTGGCGCGACGAACAAGAGCTTCGTGCTCGACCTGCTCGACCAGCCGGAGGTGATCGACGCCAGCGCGGACACCGGCTGGATCGACCGCGTCCGGGGCGAGGGCAGGCTGGTCACGCACCGGCACTCGGCCGTCGCGCTGGCGGCCGCCGCCATCGAGGCGTACGAGGAGGAGGAGCGCGTCGAGCGGCAGCGGCTGCTGTCGACGGCGTTCGGCGGACGCCCGCAGGTGCAGCACGAGAGCGGCCGGCCGCTGGACCTCAAGCTGCGCGGTGTCGACTACCGCGTGCGCGTTGCGCGGGTCGGCGCACACCGGTTCCGCGTCGGCGTCGAAGCGGGCGGCGCCGTGCGCACCGCCGACGTCGAGCTGGACCGCTTCGACCGGCACACCGGGCAGGTCGTCGTCAACGGCACTCGCTACCGCCTGCTCATCGGCACGCACGGGCCGATCCACCTGGTCGAGGTGGACGGCGTGGCGCACCGGGTCACCCGCGACGAGGGCGGTGTCCTGCGTTCGCCCAGCCCCGCGCTGGTCGTCGCCACGCCGTTGAAGGTCGGCGCCGAGGTCGAGGCGGGCGCGCCGGTGCTGGTGCTGGAGAGCATGAAGATGGAGACGGTGCTGCGGGCGCCGTTCAAGGCGCGGCTGAAGGAATGCGTCGTCTCCGTGGGCACCCAGGTGGAGACCGGCGCGCCGCTGCTGCGGCTGGAGCCGCTCGCCGACGACGCCGAGGCCGGGGAGACCTCGGTGATCGAGTCCGTCGAGCTGGACCTGCCCGAGGCGCCCGCGAGGATCCCGGCGCGGGAGCGCGCCACGCGCGGCCAGGAGGACCTGCGCAGCCTGCTGCTCGGCTTCGACCTCGACCCGCACGACGAGCGCCGGCTGCTCGACGACTACCTCGCCGCGCGCCGGGCGGCCACCGAGGACGGTCACCGGCCGCTGGCCGAGGAACTCGGCCTCATCGACGTGTTCGCCGATCTCACCGAGCTCAGCCGCAACCGGCCGACGGGCGAGGACGGCGGCGGCGCCGGCCACGTGCCGAGCGCCCGCGAGTACTTCCACACCTACCTGCAGTACCTCGACGTGGACCGGGCCGGGCTGCCGGAGACGTTCCAGGCCAAGCTCGCCAAGGCGCTCGGGCACTACGGCGTCACCGAGCTGGAGCGCTGCCCCGAGCTCGAAGCCGCCGTGTTCCGGATCTTCCTCGCCCTGCAACGCGCGTCCGCCGACGCCACGGTCGTCGCGACGCTGCTGCGCGCCTGGCTGCGGGAGCCGCCGCCGGACGAGTCGCTGCGCGAGCCCGCCGGTCTCGCGCTGGAGCGGCTGGTGGCCGCGACGCAGGTCCGCTTCCCGGTGGTCTGCGACCTCGCGCGCGGCGTGGTGTTCGCCTGGTTCGCCCAGCCGCTGCTGCGCCGCAACCGCGCCCGCGTCTACGCCGACGTGCGCCGGCACCTGCGCCACCTCGACGCGCACCCGGACGCGCCGGACCGCGCCGAGCGCGTCGCCGAGATGGTGCGCTCCACCGAGCCGCTGGTGCGGCTGCTCGGCCAGCGGCTCGTCCGCGACGACGTGGACAACGCGGTCATGCTGGAGGTGCTGACCCGGCGCTACTACGGCAACAAGGACCTCAACCGCGTACGCACCAGCGAGGTCGAGGGCTGCACGTTCGTGGTCGCCGAGCGGACGGGCTCGTGCGTGGTCTCCGCCGCCGTGGGCTTCGACGCGCTGGGCAGCGCGCTGCGCGGCCTCGCGGAGCTGGCGAGCGGCCACGACGCCATCGACGTCGACATCTATCTGGCGTGGGAGAACCAGCCGGCGGACTTCGACGCGATGGCGGCGGCGCTGCACGAGGTCGTCAGCGCGCACCCGCTGCCGAACCAGGTCCGCAGGCTCACCACCACCGTCGCGGGTCGCAGCGGCGCGGTGATGCACCACCACTTCACGTTCCGCCCGTCGACCATCGGGATGATGGAGGAGCGGCTGATCCGCGGCCTGCACCCGTACATCGCGCAGCGGATGCAGATGGAGCGGCTCAGCAAGTTCGACCTCACCCGGCTGCCGTCGTCGGACGAGGAGGTCTACCTCTTCCAGTGCGTGGCGCGGGAGAACCCGTCGGACGATCGCCTCGTCGCGTTCGCGCAGGTGCGTGACCTCACCGAGCTGCGCGAGCACGACGGGCGGCTGGTGGCGCTGCCCACGGCCGAGGACGTCCTCGCCACCTGTCTCGACTCGATCCGTCGCGCGCAGTCGCTGCGGCCGTCGAGGAAGCGCTTCAGCACCAACCGGATCGTGGTCTACGTCTGGCCGCCGAGCGACCTCACCCGCGCGGAGCTGGAGATGATCGCCCGGCGGGTGCTGCCCACGACCGCGGGCGCCGGGCTGGAGGAGATCCTGTTCATCGCGCGGCAGCGCGACCGCCGGACCGGCGAGCTGACCAAGATCGCCGTACGCGTCTCGTTCGACGCCGCGGGCGGCACCGCGCTGACCGTCGGCGAGCCGTCGGACGAGCCGGTCGAGCCGCTCGACGACTACCGGCAGAAGGTGCTGCGCGCGAGCAGCCGCAACGCGGTCTACCCGTACGAGCTGACCGGCCTGCTAGGCACCTTCGTCGAGCACGACCTCGACGACGACCACGCGCTGGTGCCGGTCGCGCGGCCGAAGGGGCAGAACACCGCCGCGATCGTGGCGGGCGTGGTGACCACGCCGACCCGGCGGCACCCGCAGGGCGTCACCCGGGTCGTGCTGCTCGGCGACCCGACGAAGGCCCTCGGCGCGCTGTCGGAGCCGGAGTGCCGCCGCGTGATCGCCGCGCTGGACCTGGCCGAGCGGATGCAGGTGCCGCTGGAGTGGTACGCGCTGTCCGCGGGCGCCCGGATCTCCATGGAGTCGGGCACGGAGAACATGGACTGGGTGGCCGCGGCGCTCAAGCGGATCGTCGAGTTCACCCAGGACGGCGGCGAGATCAACGTCGTGGTCGCGGGCATCAACGTCGGCGCGCAGCCGTACTGGAACGCCGAGGCGACGATGCTGATGCACACCAAGGGCGTGCTGGTGATGACGCCGGACTCGGCGATGGTGCTCACCGGCAAGCAGTCGCTCGACTTCTCCGGCGGGGTGTCGGCCGAGGACAACTTCGGCATCGGCGGCTACGACCGGGTGATGGGCCCCAACGGGCAGGCGCAGTACTGGGCGCCGAACCTGGCCGCCGCGCGGGACGTGCTGATGGCGCACTACGAGCACACGTACGTCGCGCCCGGCGAGCAGGCACCACGGCGGGCGCGGACGACCGACCCCGTCGACCGCGACGTCTCCGCCTTCCCGCACGTCGTGGCGGGTAGCGACTTCACCACCGTCGGCGAGATCTTCTCCGCCGAGGCCAACCCGGACCGCAAGAAGCCGTTCGACATCCGGACCGTGATGCGGGCGCTCTCCGACCAGGACCACCCGGTGCTGGAACGGTGGGCGGGCATGGCCGACGCGGAGACCGTGGCGGTGCAGGACGTACACCTCGGTGGCATGCCGGTGTGCCTGATCGGCATCGAGTCACGGTCGGTGCCGCGGCGCGGCTTCCCGCCCACCGACGGCCCGGACACCTACACCGCGGGCACGTTGTTCCCGCGGTCGTCGAAGAAGGCCGCGCGGGCGATCAACGCGGCCAGCGGCAACCGGCCGCTGGTGGTGCTGGCAAACCTGTCGGGCTTCGACGGCTCGCCGGAGTCGATGCGCAATCTCCAGCTGGAGTACGGCGCCGAGATCGGCCGTGCGATCGTGAACTTCCGCGGGCCCATCGTGTTCTGCGTGATCTCGCGGTACCACGGTGGCGCGTTCGTGGTGTTCTCGAAGGCGCTGAACCCGAACATGACCGTGCTCGCGCTGGAAGGCTCGTTCGCCTCGGTCCTCGGCGGCGCCCCCGCCGCCGCGGTGGTCTTCTCCGGCGACGTCAACGCCCGCACCGCGGCCGACCCGCGCGTGCGGGAGTTGGAGGCCCGCGTCGCGGCGGCCTCCGGCACCGACCGCGCGGCGTTGACCGCGGAGCTCGACGAGCTGCGCACGTCGGTGCGCGTGGAGAAGCTGGGCGAGGTGGCCGCCGAGTTCGACCGGGTGCACAACATCCGGCGCGCGGTCGAGGTCGGCTCCGTCGACGCCGTCATCCGCGCGGCGGAACTGCGCCCAGGCGTCTCCTCACTCGGCTTCACGATCACGGCATTACCGCACGGCCGCTCGCAGTTCCACCACAGCGCCAACTACCGCTCGGTGGTCGCCCACGGCACCGCCCGCCTGGTCACC
>NZ_JBEZEV010000057.1:0-41205 GCF_040649055.1 Micromonospora sp. NPDC049060 | reverse complement strand
TCAGCCAGCCTCTACTGCGCGTTCGTCACCCTCGCCGCCGCTCTCACCTGCCACAAGCGCTACCTCAAACTCACCACCTGAGACACGCTCTTAGGCAGCCGTTCGGAGCTGGCCCTTGTCGACGATGGCACGGTGGTCAGCCATACCGTTAGCAACCTGGGCCTCGCCTACGATCACCGGTACGTGAACGGCCGTACGGCGGCCGTGTTCCTGCGTCGGATCAAACAACGACTCGAGACGTGGGACGGGTGATGCCGGCGGACTTCTCCGGCCGAGTTACCGTTGGCCAGTAGACCAGGCGACGGTCGTACTCCACGAACCACTCGTACAGATGATCGTCGTTGTGGTAGGCCCGCACGAAACGGCTGTCCTTGATCTCGGTGCAGACCAGGACCACGTCGTTGGCCTGCCACACTGGCGGCGGCACGGCACCGCTGGGTCCGACGACGATTAACGGAATTCCCCGCAGCGTTTGAATCAGATCGTCCATCGTGCCGTTGCACAGCGACGAAGGTGTGATCTGGACGATGTCGCACTCCTCCGCCAAGCGACGGAGGTCATTGCCGACCATCTGGATTCGCGGTTCGTCGAACCGGGCGTTGAACCGGGCGAGGGTGCGGTCGATGCGGTCGGCACGTGGCGCTTCGTGCAGATCGGCCACCAACACGCGGCGCACACCGTCGAGGTCGGCGAAGTGTTCCATCAGCCCGCCGAAGCCGACGACGCCCACCGTGCCGGCACCGGCGACCGCTCGGGTCAGTGCCTGCGTCACCGCTGATTCCGGCTGGTGGAGGTGCGTCTCGTCGAAAGACGCGACCAGGTGGTCGAATCCCGTCGCCGCCAGGGCGCCATCGCGGAACCAGGGTCGGGACAGGGCACCCAGCAGCGCAATCTTGACGGCCTGCCTGGTCAGGTCCGAGTCGCTCACCGGTGTGCGCAACAGGTCGCAATCCAGCAGAGATGCGCCCGGGGACGTCCCGAGGTAGTCGGTCAGCTCACCCCCGCGCCGGCAGGTAACCGCTGCGGACGACGCGGCGCCAGGGCGGAACTGCGCGTAGTCCATGGCGGCGCCGACGCTTCCGTCGTCAAGGACCACGGCCGCGAAGGAGCGGCCCGTCAGCACCTCGTCGACCGAGCGCCTGCCCTGGTCCGGGGCCTTGCGCAGTTCATCGATGATCGCCGCCTCAATGTGCGACATGCGCAAACTCCTCAACTGCCGACAGCAGGTCGTCGGCGAACCGGTCTGTTTCCTCCGCGCCGAGGGCGGCCACGGTCACCCGTACCGCCGGTGTGGCAGCGGCGAACCGCGACCCAGGGGCGACTTGCCAACCATGTGCGGCCAACCGGGTCACGACCCCCGCCTCATCGGGTACGTCGATCCACACGTTCAATCCCGTGCGACCGCGTCCCCGAAGCCCACGCAGCGTCAACTGGTCGAGCATGTGTCGGCGTCGCCTGCTGTACTCGTCGCGCACCCGAATGAGATCGGCACCGAGGCCAGGGTCGGCCAGGTGGGCCGTCACGGCGAGTTGGGTCGTGCGGCTCACCCAACCGCCGCCCAACAGCCTCCGCTGGTCCAGGCGGCGGATCGACTCGTCGTCTCCGCTGACGACCGCGAACCGGAGGTCAGGGGCAAGCCACTTGGAAACGGATGCCACGTGCAGCCACCGTGGATGCCCTGGGGGTATGGCCGATTCGTAGTCGGCACCCGCGATCCTCCCGGCATGATCTTCTTCGATCAGCAACAGATCGGGAGCTTGCCGGATCAGGCTACGCAGCGTCTCGGCACGCCGCGCGGTCAGCGCTGCCCCGGTGGGATTCTGCGCCCGCGGCCGGTACAGCACGCAGTGAGCGTCCGCGAGCGCAGCCGCGAACTCCTCCGGTTGGAACCCCTCCTCGTCCACCGGCACCTGCACCGGCACCAGGCCGAGGGCGGCGACGAGCGGAAGGTCCCCGTTGTACGTCGGCCTCTCCAGGATGACACGGTCACCCGGGCGCAGCAGGGTCGCCAGCGCCCGGTCGACTGTCTCGAGCCCTCCCGGCAGGACGGCCAGGTGGTCGCAGGCGACGCCGTGCCCGGCGAGATATGCCTGGGCCTGCGAGTGCAGGGCACCGACTATCCTGGAACTGCCGTACAACAGCAGGTCGGATGGCACAGACCTGGGCCAGCGGTCTTGGCGCCACAGGAGCAGGTCAGGGTCCGGGTTGCCCGACGAGAGGTCGGGTGACCGGGTCAACGGCGCAGAGATCTGTGGCGAGCCCTGAGGCACCCTATGCCTCGTCGGACAGGAGCTTGAGCAGCACCGGAATGAACTCATCCTGCCGGTCCGGCAGTAGGTCGAGCGCCTGCACCACCGGAACGAAGAAACAGTCGAACACCATTCCCTCGTCCGTACCGGCGCTCTCCGTGACCAGGTGAGACCAACGGTCCCGGGTCTCCGTCGTGGTCGCGTAGTAGAAGATCGTCACCCTCGGCTGCCCGGTGTGCGGGTGCGGCCGTTGCTGTACACCGAGGCTCCTCCGCAAGGTGATGCCGACGGTGCTGGTCTCTTCGGCCACCTCACGGATGACCGCCTCCTCGAGCGACTCGCCAGCGTCCACGCCTCCGGCAGGGACCTGTGTGCCTGCCTCGGGCTGGTCCCGGTGGTCGAACACGAGCAGCTCAGGTCCCGTGGGCGCGTCCCGCACGACGTAGGCGGCTATGCGTACTCGGACCTCAGACATCTGCGGATACCTCTCGATCGTTTGATAGAGCTGGGAATTCTGCGACCAGCGAGTCGGCGAGGCCCTGTACTGCGGTTTCCGACAGCTCGTCGCTGTTGCGGAATCGCAGAACGCGCGTCGGCACGAGGTTCGCCTCGATGGCGCGATCGTAGGCGTGATAGAGCTGGACGAGAATCTCCGGACGTTCGTATGGCCGGAGTTCCTTGTTGCGTGAGTTGATCCGACGCCAGGCTAGATCGGGTGGGGTGTCGACGAAGACGATCACATCCGGTGCCGGCATCTGCCGGGCTTCCATGGAGGTGCTGATGCGCTCCATCGGGATGCCGTGCAGAACGTGATGGTAGACGATGTCACTCAGCACGTACCGGTCGGTGAGTACGGGGCCGGCAGCGAGAGCAGGTTCGATGTTGAACTGGAAGTGCAGGTGCTTGTCCCGCAGGTATGCCTCCACGACAGCTTCGGCGTGCCAACTACTGCGGGCCATGCGATTGCCTACGATGACCCGCGAGGAGGCCGGGTCGAGCCAACTGTGCTGGCCGAGTTCCGTCACGGTCGGCGCCAGTTGCCGCAGTGCCTGCGCCAACTGGATCCGCAACGTGGACTTTCCGCTGCCGTCAGTTCCCTCCAGGGCGATGAACGGAAACCTTGGGATCACGACCATCGCTCCTGTGGTTGTTGAGTGACCGGGTGCCGGGTCAGGTAGTCGAGCCGCGAGGTGAACAGGTGCACTGCCCGCTCCGTTCCGGGCCACCAACAGCACAGCAGTTCGGCGAAGAGAGACGCCTCCTTCAGCCCCTGGGCAGCGGTGCGCGCGGCGGCGGTCTGCAGCGAACTGACCGTCTCCACCAGTGCGACCAGCGCAGGAATCCGCGCGGCGAGGCCTTCTCCGCGTTCCTCCGCGCGCACGAGTAGCTGAGCCACGCAACCGGCGACGAAGACGTCCTCCACTCGGATCGGGCCCAGCGCGCGGCGAAGACTCTGGTATACGGACGGTTCAACTGCTGCCCATATCTGCGCGGGAGCGGCGAGCATCTGATAGAGCAGGGACTCCAGGGCGGAGGCGTCCGGCCCGAACGTCCAATCCGGCGCCACGAGCAGCCTGGCGCCGATGCTTGTCGACTCCGACAGCGCCTTGGCGGGGGCCAGTCCGCCCGTCCCCAACTCGACCAGGGCACCCAGGTCGCCCTGCACCAGGACCTCTGTCGCAGCCCGCAGGAGCGGCAGTTTATCAGCGTTGGACGCGTCTACGACGATCTGGTGGGGACGTCCGCCAACGGACAACTCCTCGGTCCGCAGGCTGCTGGCGAACGCCGGCCAGCCACCGTCGATCACACCAACGGCGGCGGCCAGACGTACGGTGGCCACGTTCGCAGGGCTGTACGTGGCCAGTTGCCCGGCGCCGGTCGGCGTCAACACGTAGGTGTCGACCAGCCTGGTCAGGACACGGAGGTGCTCCGCGTACACCAACGGCTCGAAGATCATCGTATGTTGGCTGACCAGCCGTCCGAGGAACATGTGCCGCATCAGGTCGTCAGCGTGCGGTACGGCCGTCGCTGGCGGGACCGGCGTGGGCGTCACGGTGGTCACAGCAGCGCCTCCAGCGCGGCGGCGGCACTCTGCGGTCGGTCCGCTCGCTGCCAGCGAACGCACTGTTCGACCAGGTCAACCAGCCGGGTGTCGTGCCCCGCGGCCACGGTACGCAGTGGCGGAGCGCCGTACCGGGGCATGGTGCCGGTGAGCAGTTCGTACATCACCATTCCGAAGCAGTAGAGATCACTGGTGAATTCTGCCTCGTGGTACCCCTTGTCATACTCCGGGGGCCACGAGATCAGGGCCGACTTCCGCGACGGCGAGTCGACCGCGGTGAGGGCACGGGCACAACCCAGATCGGCGATCACCGGCCCGTCCTCGCTCATCAGCACGTTCTCGGCGTTGATGTCCCGGTGGACGTATCCGGCGTCGTGCAGGGCGACCATCCCGGTCAGCAGCCGACGCGCGAAGGCCACGGCCCCGTCGGCCGACGGCGCGTCGTGCGTGGCAAGCCAAGCACGCACCGAACCGAGCGGTAGGTGGTCCATCACGTAGTAGGGCACCGCCGCCGAGAGGTTCATCTCCACCAGGCCGGGAAAGAACGGCGACCCGGTGAGGCGTGACAGCAGATTGGCCTCTTGACGGAACTGGTCCCTGGCGTACCGGTGTGCCTTCTCCGGCAACTGTCGGTACCAGTAGTAGCCGTGCAGTTCCGGGCGCAGGTGGGCCGGAGCGGCGTCGATGACGCTGTGGTAACCGAAGAACCCCTTGGCGACGAACTCCACACCGGGGTCACCAACCCGCTCAACCAGCAGGAGTGTGCTCCAGCCGGTGAACGACACGACCGACCGGAACTTGTACTTTGTCGTCGTCTCGAGCACCTCGCGGAACACCCTGGTGGGCGAGACCCCGGCCAGAGAGTCGAGGTGCACGGTCGTGACGTCGACCGTCATCGCGACCCGCCCTGGCGGGTGGGCTTGTACACGTAGCCGAGCGTCAGGTCGGAGGTGCCCGGGATGACCTCCACATCGCAGCCGGTGCCAGCGAAGAACTCGTCGCAGGCCATCTTCACGCCGGGCAGCCCGTTCCAGGCCCGTTCGTTACGGCTCAGGTCGCAGTAGTCGTCAACGACGAGCAGCCCGCCGGGTTCCAGCCGGGGCCACACCTGTTCGAGGCTGACCTTGATCGAGCTGTAGTGGTCACCGTCGAGGTATCCGAAACACACCCGGTCGGGTAGCTGGGACAGTGTCTCGTCGAACCAGCCTGGCACGATCCGGGGCATCGGCAGGTTTCTGCTACGGAAGTTCTGCTCGACCTGCTCTCGCGACGCCAGGCACTCCCCCTCCGGCAGGTGAGTGTCGAGTTCTCCCGGTGCGGGCATTCCGGCGAAGCTGTCGAACAGCACCAGTTCCCGATCCGGAGCCAGCGCCAGCATGGTCGTGGCGAGCCAGACGCTGGTGTAACCGGCGTTGCAGCCAACCTCCACGACGTCGCCATCGACTCCAGTCCGCAGCACCGAGGACAGGCCCCAATGCAGGGAGACGAGTCGCTCCACATCCGACATGCCGGAATTGACTTCACTCAGTTCATATGCAAGCCGCGCGTCCATCGCTCTCTCCGTCAGTTGGTGAAGAAGCCAATGATCTTCTTGATCCGGCCCTGTGTGATCGGCTCCGTACTGTGGCTGAGTTGACTGCCGAACATAACCATGTCCCCCTTGGCTACCCTCGTTCGCCAGCGCGTCCGCGGCAGCGCCCTGTACCACTGGGTGGTGTAGTCCCCACCTTCGCGAACTCGGCGTAAGCCATTCGTCGGCTCGGTCCAGAGATCCGGACTGCCGCAGGTCTCGATCACGAACTCGCCGCCCGAGAAGTCGTCGTTGAGGGTCATGCTCACTCCGGCAACCTTGACGTCGTCCGGAAAGTTCTCGTCGAAGGGCATGTCGATGTGCGGCGTGATGTACTGCCCCGGGCCGTATTCCAGGTAGATCCAGGAGGTCAACCGCCGACCCGAGGGAAACAAGCTGCACAGATGTGGAAGAGCGCGTTCCGCCGCCTCTTCCAGCACCGTCGCCGCCGCTTCCGGGAGAGGACACAACTCCAGGCGACCTGCGGGCTCGTAGAGCTCCATCACCTCCTGCGTGCTCATTCCCTCGACGGCGTGCACCGACCTCGTGCGCTCGTTCTCGAACGCGGAACGCCCCTCCGCCTCGAAATGCCGGTCCACCGCATCGCAAACCGCTCGACACTCGGCCGAGGTCAGGAACTGCTCGACACTGTGCACCAGAAGCGATTCTGCTGTCGTCAGCATGCCGGTGCGCTCCTCCCCTTCTTCGCAAGCACCAATTGGATCGAGCCGCACGCAGACGGCGGTCGCATGCCCGTGCCGACATGAACCTGCGCCACCGCGACCAGGTCGAGACCCGCCGTTACGGCCGCACGCGCCACCTCGTCCTCGTCGTACAGCCACAGCCAGGAGTAAAACTCCCGCTGCGTGCCGTCGTGCCGGACGATCCGAAAACGTTGCAGGTAGAGGCGCCCCTCGGCGGCAAACCAGGCCTCGAACTCGACGACATGTTCGTCGGGTAGGAAGATCCCGGCACCAGCGGGACAGTGGGTCGTCTCCTGGCTGACCGGATGCATTCCGGAGTTGCTACGCGTGCGGACGTCCACGAAGACCCGTCCACCGGGTGCAAGCCCAGCGGCGACCTGCTCGAACATTGCGCCGAGCGCCAGCGGTTCGAACTGGTTGATCAGCTCGTAGGTGAGCAGGCAGAGGTCGTGCGCCGGCACGACCGATTCGGTGTCGAAGGTGCCGAGCTGGAATCGGAATCTCCGGTCCGGGCAACGACGAATCGCCGCCGAGATTGCTGCGGGATTGATGTCGAAGCCGAGGAATTCCCCGCAGCCGGTGCTGTTCGCGATCTCGTGCGCATACGTTCCCGGCCCACAGCACGGGTGGAATATGCGCTCGTCGCCGGCGAGCCCGAGCCAGTCCAGCTCACGGCGGGCTGCCGCCGGGCTGCGGCCGGCGATCTCGCTGTCATCGCGGCACTGCACCTGGGCCAGGCGGGCGCCGATGATGGGGTCATCGTAGGGAATCCCATTGGCGCAGATGCGTACCCAGTCCGGGGGCATGCCGAGTGCGGTGACCATCAAGTCCGCCCGGGTGCGGACGGCGCGTCCGCAACGACCGCGCCACACGGCAGGAGACGTACCGGAGGCGGCGGTGAGGCGGTGAGCAGACACTCCAGGTCCATCCGCTTCAACAGCGCCGGGCCCTGTAGCTGGTGATGGAGCGCCTCCGCTACCTCGGGGCGGCGGTGGGTCCGCCGCGATTGTGCCTGCAGAATTCGGGGCAGGCTGCGGTCGGCGAACCAGAGACTGCTCACCTCGGCGATGACGGCGGCCACTTCCTCGGCGTCCACGACACCGGCGAGGAGCAGGTTCCCGAGCGCCGCGCGGACCTCCACCAGCGGGACGGTCACCGGCCGGTATGGCGGCTCAGCCCCATGAAGGAGCATGACCTCGTCGTCGTCGAGCCCGTAGCGCCCGACGAGTTCCACCACCGCGCCGAATCCGCGCATGCCGTGGGATCGCAGTTCGACCGCGCGCAGTGCCCCCATGGAACCCAGTCCGATCACCTCGCGACCGTCATCGATGGCAGCACAGATCTCCCGATGGTCGACGGCGTATTCGTGGTAGAAGCCGCCGTCCACGATGACCACTCGGCCTGCCGGGTGTTCGTGCAGCACCCGCGCCAACTCGCCCCGAATCAACGGTGGAAGGATCAGGTGCTGGTCGGAGACAGCATCGAGCACCGGGGACTGGTAGCCAGTCGGGCCGACAAAGATCAGACCGCGGTCAGCCATGCGACCACGCGGCAAGCCGCGGACCCACTCGAGGTGAGAACCGGGGTACGTAGGATTCGCAGCCGACGATGACGACCCGCACCACCCACGGTCCATCGGTACTTCCGTCGCGGAGGATGAACCGAACTGTCGGGCCGACGCCGCGTTCGGCCAGCCACTGGGCGAGGCCGACGCTGTCGCCGGGTATCGCCTGACGGAACTGGTTGGCAACGTCGGAAAACGAAACGCCATCACCCGGCCCGAGCGGCTCCGTCGCGACCTCGGCCAGGCTCGGCAGGTCCTCCCGGCCGCCATGCATGAACGCGACGCGGCTCTGTAGCGCCTCGAGCAGCGCGCGTTCCAGCGCGTCTTCCAGGGAACGCGCGCAGGCGTGGCCGCCGTTGACGAATCGTTGGTCCGTCTCGTCCCGGTCCGAGAGAACGACGTGTGCGACCGGCAGCCCCAGTTCCTGCTTGACGGCCAGCAGCCGAACCGCGACATCGGCCCCGTGCAGGCGCGCGACGATGTCCCTCAGCCGGTCGGTGGGCAGCGAATGTTCGTCGATTATCCATTCCTCACCCGCGCGTGGCGGGAAGGAGAGCGCATCTCGTTCCACCACCTCGAGCAGGGCGTGCATCGTGGCCTGCTCCAAGGTCAGGCCACATCCGAGCCCGAAGGAGTTCGATCCGAAGTACGGTCGGCTGGCTGCGTTCGGCGGCGGGGGCAGCAGCACCAGTTCGCTAGGGAGAATCACCGACGCATCGGTACACAGGCCTCGTCCCTGGGCCGCCGTCAGTTCCTCGTCCAGCGGAATCCGTACGCCCAGGAGCGGGCACAACCGGACAAGCGCTCCCGGCCCGCCGAACTGGGCCGCAACTTTCCGGTAGGTGGTCCGGACGAGGGGCGCCTGGCAGCGGTTGTGCTCGGCCGCGGCCAGTTCCACCGCCTCCAGTCGCGCCCCGATCTCGGCCGCTGCCTCGGTCATTCCCTTACCGCCCGTGACGACCAGTGATCCGGGCAGCGCTCCAGGCCGCACGGCCATGGCAACGGGCACACCGACCCGATCGATGCGGGTGATGCTGCTGCTCCGGGTGACCCCGACATCCGCGGACCAGGCACGGGCCATCGCCAACACTGCCGCTTCCGTCGGGTTGGAGGCCATGGCCACTCGTCTCTTCCAGGGTTCCCGCAGTGACGGCCGGTGGCCCGAAAGCCACCGGCCGCACCTACTCAGTTGCTGTTCTGCTCAGCGTCGATCGCCTTCTCGATGCGATCCCAGTCGCTGGCGAAGACGGCCGCGGTGTGCGCGGTCGCCCGGGTGTCGCGAGGGTCGAAGTTCGCGGACTGAATCGCGTCCACGAACTCTTCGAAATCCTGATCTGACTTCATGCTGCTCCTTCCTTCGGCTAGTCGGGACATGGTTCGGCTGGCAGCCACTGTCAGAACCGGGACGCCATCAGGCGAGGAAGTTCCACAGCAGTGACGCCACCCGCTCATCGCGGACCTCGGCCAAGGCGTCGCGTACAGAGCCGCGCGCGAGATCCCACTGTTCCGCACCGACTTCTGCCCGGATGCGGGCGTACGCGGAGGGCCGATCGCCGGCTGCCGCGTGAAACTCGAAGTACTTCTGCAGAACGCCGAAAGCGAAGCCGGCGTGCAGCAACCCGTACGCGGGCCGATATGCCTGCTTCCACGGCGAGTACCAACGCGCTGCGGGATCCAACTCCACGCCACACGCCGTGAAGACCTCGTTCAACAGGGTGTGGGCAGACTCGTGCAGGATCAACTCGCCCAGGCGGACCGGATCCTGCACCACGTCGATGAAGATGGTGCCGGGCAGCGCCTTCAGGGCATAACTCTGGGTGGTGTCGCGTTGGTCGCGAACCTCCATGGTGACGACGACACCGGTCGCAGCGGTGACGAAGCTGTCCATGCCGGCGCGTCGGATCGCTTCACCAGCTTGCGACCACGGCGCCGACGGTGCCGCGTTCCTGGCGGGGTCCAGGTGCAGGAACAGCGGCGACTCGTATCGGTCGTCGTCGGATCGTTCACATTCACTGGCGGCAACGATGCACACCTCGTGCTCGGGCAGGATCGTGGTGCCGCTCGCGCCACACACCGTTGTCCAGCGCTGGATTAGCTCGCGTGCGTCGTCTAGACGGCGTGCGCGCACGGCGGCGGTGATCGCATACGTGAAGTGGTGCAGCAGGGCGTCCTGACGTACGTCGAGCACCGTTGGGACGATGAACCGCTCGTCAAGACGGGCCGCAGCGGTCCGCACCTGGGCGGCGCGACGCGTGCGCAGCTGCTTCAGGTCGTCGGCGAGGCTCGGCCAAACGTGTGGGAGTGCGACGTCAGTGCTCACCGGCCACCCGCTCCCTAGCGACATCCGCTGCGATGTGGTCGATGATCTCGATGCGATGGGTGCAGTAGTCCTCGTAGAAGGCGCTGTTCCGATAGCGCATCCGGGTGGCGAGGCAGCCCCCACCACACGTCTGCCGGTAGCTGCAGCCGTCGCACTTGTCCAGCAGCTCCTGAAGGCCATCACGCAGCGCGGGATTGGAGACGAGGGACGTCGCCACCGCCAAGGAGGGCAGGTCGTGGATGGAGCCGAGTAGACCGTCGGGCACACCCAGTTCGTCACAACTGCCGAGCCGACCGTCCGGGTAGAGAGTGAGGACGTAGGCGCACTTCTGCTCGGTGAAGTGGCAGAAGCGGGAGTCCCGGCCGGCAAGAACCCGCAGGACGCTGGTGAAGGGCTCGATCAAGAACCGTCGGAACAGGCCGGTGTCACGCCAGTGGTCGTATGCGCGCACCAGGAACGCGGAGAACTCCATGGGCGTGATTGCCCAGCCAGCATGCTCCTTACCCTTCGGCAACAGAGGCAGCATGGTCTCCCGGTTGCCCACCGGGATCCGCTTTGGCGTTACGTCGAAGTCGAAGCAGGGGGAGAACTTGACCGCCCGGACCGCGTCGAATCCGGCGACGAAGTCGAGCGTTTCCTCCGGCCGGCGAGACACGTCCTTGGTCACAGTCGAGATCAGACCGACTGTGAGGCCACGTTCAGCCGCCAACGCCAAGGCCTGATGCACTCGCTCGGAGGTACTCCGGTCGCGATAGTCCACACGGTTGCGGTTGGCCTTCGGGTCGCCGTCGAGAGACACACCGATATCGATCGTCGGCCATTCCTTCGCGAACAGGTCGAACCATTCCGGGGTCAGCAGTGTAGCGTTCGTCTGCACGCTGAGGGACACGCTTCCCGGATAGCTCCGAAGCAGGCGCAGCAGATCGACGGTCGCCTCCATGCCATACAGGAGCGGTTCGCCGCCGTGCAGTTCCAGGCTCAGTGGCCGACTGCCCGCCAAGTCCAGCAAGCGCGCTACCGTATCGATCGAAAGCTTATCGTAGCCAGCGTAAGGCTTCCGCTTTTCGTAACAGTAGTAGCAGTTGATATTGCAGGCTTCTCCGACGAGCTTCAGGATTACCGACAAGGGCTCGTCCGACTCCGGCGTACGCAGAGTCAACTGTTCAGGCCGTCGTGACATCGTCATCTTGCCCCCGTCCTTCGAGCAAGCTCTCAGGGCGCATGGCGCACCCCCAAAAGGAGACACCGCGCCGTTTCATCGCTGCCCCGATTCTTGACGTGATAATTCGTCGGCCACCGTGAGACATGGACGATACCCATCCCCGGGGTTGCAGACAAGACCTGTTCGAGTGGCTTCGAGTAAACCCACCACGCACTCCGGTCGACGCGTAAGCGCATCATCACCTTCTGTGCCGCGTCACGACAAAGGCGAGGCCGAAGATTGCACTACCGTCCGTGCCTGCGGGATGCACGGAGAGGATATGCGGGATGGCGCTACTTGACGCGGAAGTGACGAGTTCGGCACCCTTGCGAAGCGTCGGCTGTGATGATGGCCGCACTGCTCCAGGGGGGCGTGAGCTGGTCTCGACCTTGCGTGACATATGCCTTCACGCCACTGGCGAGGGACGCCAGAACAAACATTCTCAAGGGCGAACAGTTACCACGAGGTGCGGATGAAGAGGCAATCTGGTGACGGACACACCTTGCGGACCGGCAGGTCGGGCGGCTCCATATGGCAGAGCGGCATGCCTGTCTAGATGGTCGATATCGAATCACTGCAGGGTGGCTTCTCGCCAAGGCTGGACGGCAAGAGTGACGGCTCGGACGAAGATGCGTTCGTCGCCGCAGTTCGGATGAACGTCGAGCATGGCCACCATTGACTACTCGGGACCGATTGGTCGCAGCGGAGCGCATTCTCGCTTCACACTCAGTGTCCGACCGGCGGATAGCGTCGACGTGCGAGTTGGCCGCGAAGACGGTGGCCGGGCTTCGGCGGCGTTCAGCTGACAGAAGTCATCACTTGAACATCCGGATCGGCCGCGACGGGCGCCGGCATATCCGGTCTCGGCCACGGAAGGCAGACGACTGGCCGAGGAGATCGCGCGGCACGAGCCGGATGTCGGTCTACGCGAGATCGCCCGGGCGCGCATGTCGGGCGCATGCCGGTGTCACGATCGACGTCGGCAAGGGCCTCTGTCGATCGGCGGTGGCGTTCCTGCGTGCGATCAAAGCCGACCTGGAAACCAATTGACGTCCGCTGGTGGTTGCCGGTTGAACACCAGCAACGTCACGTCCCTGGGGACCTCTCGGAGGTGTCCTGTGGCCTCCACTCTCCAACGACCTGGTCGACCCGTGTGCAGCCGACAGGTCGAGCCCTGCTCGGCTCCCCGGATCGGTCCCAGGGCCCCGGCAAAGTCGTGGGGTGCCCGGCTTGATGTGGTTGGTGTAGACGCGCCGCCCAGGCCCTGCAGATCCGCCGCCGCAGACGCCGCCTCGACCAGCCGAAACGATTCACCGCCGAGACCCGTCTACGCGATCACCGACCTCCGCGTGCACCAGGCCAGACCGGCGCAACTCGCGAGCTGGATTCGCGGCCACTGGTCGATCGAGAACAAGGTCCACTGGGTCCGCGACGTCACCTACGACGAGGACCGCAGCCAGATCCGCACCGGCACCGGACCCCAAGTCATGTCCGCCCTACGCAACGCCGCCATCGGCGTACTCCGCACCGCTGGCGTCACCAACATCGCCGCCGCCAACCGGCATCACGCCCGCGACAGCACCCGCCCGCTGGCCCTACTCGGCATCACCTGACGACTTTGCCGGGGCCCTGGGATCGGTTCTGCATGGTGGAGACCGGGACCAAGCCTCGTGATGAGGCCCGGAAGGGGGTGAACCCACATGACCCAGTTGGAATTCGAAGCCATCGACATCCGTGAGATGGCGGACGACGAGCTCGACGATATCGTCGGCGGTCCGAACGCCTGCCAGTAGCAGGTATCCGGAAGGAGGCGCCTGAGTGGTCTCAGGTGCCTCCTTCCCTCATACGAGCGACTTCGAGACGGGCAGGTCGCGATCGGACTCCGGGTCGAAGAACCGGGTCAGGAAGTCCTCCTGCCACACCCGCGGCTCCGGAAAATCCCACTGGCCGTACTGCTGCAACAGGAGGTCGGGCTCCGGGCACCGCTGCCGGAGCGCGGCGAGGGTCTCCGCCGGGACGACATTCGGGAAGAGCTTGTCAAGGTGGGCAAGCCCGTAGAACACGGGTCCGGCGACCGCGTACTCGTCGACGCGCTTGAGAAGCAGGTCCCACGACAGGTCCGGCCCGGCGGAGCGCACGAGTTCCGCGATGTCCACATACTTGATCAACCGCCGGTGCTTGCCGCCCCGGTTCATGAACCTCAGTGTGGTCGAGGTCTTGTGGATGTGGGCGGCCAGATCGATGACGGCGTCCTCCGCAGACGGCACGAGGAACGAGGCGTCTGCGTACCGGTGGCTCCGGGCGTGCGCCAGGACCGCGTCGACCGGGATGTCGTATCCCTTGCCGGGCAGCGCCAACGATACGTTGACGTCGATGCTGATCACCGGAAGTTCGAGTTCCCCGGTCAACTTGTTCAACTTGGGCAGGTCGCTGCCGTACAGGCGCCAGAACGCCCGCTCCCGCTTGCTCAGTGGAACAATGCCGGCCGCGGTCGGTTTGCCCTCGACATAACCCAGCCGCTCAAGCACCCTCACCAGGTCAGGTGCCTGCTCCCGGGTGACAAGGACGTCCAGGTCACCCATCGGCCGCGTACCCGGCTCCTGGTAGGCCGTGAAGGCCAGGTGGCCGCCCTTGCGCATGAGTACGGTGGTGCCCTGCTCCGCTGCGGCTTCGGAGATCGCCTTGATCTCGTGCAGGAGAAGTGCGTTGCCCCGCCGGGTGTCCCGATAGGTGGAGTACAGCAGCATCATGACCGCGGCATCCATCCCCATCACCGCTTCCTCGGTCATGAGGCGCCACCACTGCCATCCCACGAGCGCAGCGACCCGGTGTCGAGCGGCCTGAGCAGCGAACCGTCCCCAGTCCAGGCCCAACGATTCCTGGTCGAGGATCTCACGCACCCGGGCGAGCTGAGGTTCGGTCAGATTCTGCCTGCTGAGCAGCAGCAACAGCTCCGACTCGATTGACATCGCGGCCATTCGACTTCCTCTACGACGGCATTCAGGTGTGGAAAGCGCGGGATCCGATCGCATGTCTACTTGTGGCTACTCGATCGATCGGTGCGCATCGACTGTTCAGACGGACGGGCGACCGCAGTGTAGCGGACCTCGGTGCTCCGGCCGCCAGGATCACCGCTGCTCAACCGCGTCCCGGCCGGGAGAGCGCGTGCCCGGCCCACCCCGCGTCGGCGCACTCACACGGGCAGGTATCGAGCCAAAGCCCCCGCCCGGGCGCCCCTGGTGTCCCGAGCACCGCGGCCGAGTACACCTCGGTCGACTTCGCCCGTGCCCGCGTCCGTTGGAAGGTGCGCCCGTCGACGGGTCAGGGTCGGGTCGTGCTTCGACGACGCCGTCGCCGAGGCCACCTTCTCCACCATCAAGGTCGAGTACGTGCACCGCCGTCACTTCCGCACCCGTACCGGCGGGGCCACGCCGGGGGGCGGCTGTTGGGCGGTGTTGGCGAGGCCCGGCTACGCTGGGGCGTCGGCGCGTCAGCGGTAGCTGATAGTCGGCATAACAGACAAATAGTCCGGATAAGGGTGGTTTGCCGTGTCCTCATCCGCGAATTGCTCATCCCCGAGGGGTGGCGACCGAGGCCGTGGGAGGAATACTCTCGGTCGCGGCCCGCGTACTGATGAGGCGCCCGTCGGACGGGCGAGTGGAGGTGCTCGCGTGAGCCTGTCGATCGTGAAGTCGGTCCTGCCTGGTGGTGTCATTGAGATCGCCCCGCGGGGTGAGATCGACGTCGACACCGCGTACGAGGTGCGCGAGGCCATCGCCGAGGTCCTGACCAAGGGACGCCCCGGTCGGATCGAGCTGAACATGCGGCTCGTCACCTTCATCGACTCGGTCGGCATCAGCGCGATGGTCGCCGGCTTCCAGACTGCGGAGGTGAGCGGCGTCAAGCTCGTCGTCACCGAGCCGAGCCGCTTCGTGCACCGGCAGCTCTGGGTGACAGGCCTGCTCGGCCTCTTCGGCGCCCCCGAGCCCTACTACGCCGGCGCACCCACCCCCGAGGTCCTCCCCGGCGCCTGACCGGCCGCCGACCTGCCGTCGGCCGCGAGGGCGGAGGCGGGCCGCTCAGGCGTCGCCGAGGCCCGACAGGTCGACGTCCGCCACCTCGGTGACCGCGCGGATCGCCGTCACCGAGGCGTACCCCTCGGCCAGCAGCGCCAGGTCGGTGCCGGGCTGCACGGACTGCCCCGGCTCCTCCAGCGACGTGCGGACGAAGCCGTGCCCGGCCTCCGCCACCGTCATCTGCACCTGGCCGAAGGTGGCAAGCGTGCCCCGGCGCACGCCGCGCAGCCGGCCGTGCGGCAGGTCCGGCGCGTTGACGTTGAGCACGCTCTCCACCGGCCCGGCGGTGAGCCGGGGCAGCAGGTCCAGGGCGACCCGGGCGGCCGTCGGCCAGTGCCGCTCGGCGTCGCGTACCCGGGCGGCGGCGGCCACCGCGGCACCCCCGCTGGCGGCCGTGGCCTCCCCGGCCGAGAGCACGTCGAGCGAGACGGCCATCGCCCGGCAGCCGTTCGCGGCGGCGGTGAAGGCCGCACCCACCGTGCCCGAGTGCAGCACCGCGCGTCCCGCGTTCGCGCCCCGGTTGATGCCGGACAGCACCACCGCCGGCGGAGGCCCGAACGCGCCGTGCACGGCGATCAGCGCGATGAAACCGGGGGAGCCGCCGACCGCGAACGCCGGCACCCCCGGCACCTCCGGCAGCGGGTGCTCGTGGACCACCACCTGCCCGTCGCGCTCCACGGCGGTCATCGCGGCGCTGGTGCCGCTCGCCTCCTCCAGCGGCGCGGCGACGACCACGTCCAGGCCCCGGTCCGCCGCCGCCCGCGCCAGCGCCTGGATGCCGGGCGCGGCGATCCCGTCGTCGTTGGTGACAAGTACCCGCAGCGTCATCGCTCGGCCGCCCGTTCGGCCAGCTCGTCGGGGCTGGTCCGCTCCTGCGGCCGGCTGCCGGCCGGTACGAGACGCACCCGGTCGACCAGGCCGGCGATCGAGTCGAGCCGGCCGGTGCCCAGGCCGTGCCGGGTCACGTTCAGCGCGCCGGCCGCCGCGCCGGTACGGATCGCGGTGCGCACGTCACCGCCGCGCGCCACCACGGCCGCCACCCCGGCGGTCATCGAGTCGCCCGCCCCGCGCGGGTCGGCCGCCTCCAGCCGGGGCATCTCGACCTCGAAGACCTCGCCGTCGACCAGGGCGAGGGCGGGCTTGTCGGCCCGGCTCACCACCACGTTCTCCGCACCGCCGGCGTGCAGGTCGTACAGGGCCCGGGCGAGCTGCTCCTCGTCCTCGCCGTCGGCGCGGCCGTCGGCGATCAGCTCCTCGTGGCTGACCTTGAGGAAGAAGACGCCGCTGTCCAGCACGGCGTCGAGGTGCTCGCCGCAGAGGTCGACCACCACCCGGCTGCCGTTGGCCCCCAGGTCGGCGGCGAACCGCCGGTAGAGGTCGGCCGGGACCAGCGACGGCTCGTTCGGCCCGCTCAGCACGCTGACCGGGGCGCGCAGCCCCTCGCCGAGCGCCAGGTTGTAGAGCTCGTCCAGCTCGTGCCGGCTGAGCGGCTGGCCGGGGACGTCCACGATCTCCTGCCGGGAGCCCTCGCGCCGATCGTGCACGTACCCGCCGCTGCCGGAGTCGCGGACCACCACCTTCAGGTGCACGCCCTCGCTGACCAGCAGCGGCTCCAGCACCTGGCCGATCTCGCCGCCGAGGGCGGCGCAGAGCACCACGTCGACGCCGAGCGACATCACCATCCGGGCCTGCCAGACGCCCTGCCCGCCGGGGTGCAGGTGCAGCTCCGGCGCCTCGCTGGGCTGGTCGACGGTCACCGTCAGCCGGGGCGTGGGCGCGAAGACCATCACGTGCCCGCTCATCCGTCGTACCCGTTCATGCGCCCATCCTCCGTCGGTCGACACGTGCCGTGACCATCCATCAGCTGACCGTAGTGGGGTCGGCGGTCGGACGTCCGGACTCCGGGCGGGATCGGCGCGGCGTTGCCAGGGCGCCCGGCATGCGCGACGATCGGGCGACCACCGACCCTGGGGAGACGGCGTGCTCAGGCGAAGTTCCTTCAGCTACACCGTCCAGGCGCGCTGCTCCCTCGCGGAGGCCGCGGCGCTGCTCGCCGACCCCACCCGGCAGCAGGACCTGCACCCGCTGATCGTCCGGGTCCGCCGGGTGCCGCCCCGTCCTGGCGCGCGGGCCAGCTACGACATCACCGATCGACTGGCCGCCGGGCCGGTGCGCCTGCCGATCACCTGCCGGGCCGACGTCCTCGTCGACGATCCCGACGAGATCGTCACCGTGGCCCGGCAGTGGCCTGCCACCACGGTGCGCAACCACACCCGGTTGCGGGCGGAGCCCGACGGCGTGGTCCGCATCGAGGTCGAGATCACCCTCGCCGCGCCCGCGCCGCTCTTCGGCTACGCGTTCCGCCAGGCCCGCGCCGCCCACCTCGGGCTGGCCGCCCGCCTCGCCACGGCCCTCGACACGAGCCTGCCCGGGTCGTCGGCCGACTGACCGCCGGACGGCCCGGCCGCGGTGGCCGGGGGCGACGGACGCCGTCGCGCCCCGGTGACCCGCGACGGGCGGGGCACCGGGGCGCGGGCGTCAGTAGACCGACAGGTGCACGTGGTTGGTGTGGTCGCTGGACGGGTCGCCGTTGGCCCCGCTGTACGACTTCCAGCCGCTGCTGGGCAGCCAGATCTGCCTGTACCAGATCACGTAGAGCACGGCGAGCCGGTCGGCGTTGCGCACGAAGTACGCCGACAGGTTGTTGCCGTACGTCCGGTCGCCGCCGGTGGCGTCGCCGCCGAAGCCGCCCTTCTGGGCCGCGAAGTCGCAGGCCCGGCCCTTCGGGTGTTCGCCCGAGCCGCCGGGGCGGTAGCAGGAGACGTAGCGGGTGAAGCCCGCCGCCTTGGCCTGGTTGAGCGCGTGCAGGGTGCGCGGGGTGATGCAGCCGTTGGCGGGGGTCGGGTCGTTGACGCTGCACGACTCGCGCGGCCAGGAGCCGTCGGAGTTGCGCGGGGCCGCCTTCGCCGTCTTGCTGGAGGTGCCGCCCGGCGAGGTGCCCGCCCCCGTGGACTGCTGCCGCTGTTGCTGCTGCTCGCGGTTGGCGACCGTCAGCGCCCGCTCGGCCTGCTCCTTGCGCTTGGCCATCACGGTGACCTGCTTGCGCTGCTCCCGGATCTCGCCGTCCAGGGCGAGCTTGGTGCGGGTGGCCTGGTCCCGGGTCTCCTGGAGTTCGCGCAGGGCCCGGTCCTCCTTGGCGGCCACCGCGTCGAGGGCGGCGGCGCGGTCCATGAAGCCGTCCGGCGAGCTGCTGTTGAGCAGGGCGGACGCCACGCTGAGCCGGCCGGTGCGGTAGGCCGCGCCCGCGATCTCGCCGACCCTGGCGGTGTGCGCGGCCAACTCGACCTCGGTGGTCTTGAGCTGCGCGGCGAGCTGCTGCTGCCGCTTGGCCGACGTGTCCAGGGCGCGCTTGGCGTCGAGGTAGCCCTTGCTGGCGGCCTCCAACTGGGCCCGCAGGGCGGGGGTGCCGCCCTCCTCGTCCTGGCCGGGGGCCGCGGCGAGCAGGCCGGCCCGGGTGGCGGCCGCCGCCGGGGCGGCGGTGACCGGGGCCACCGCGGCGCCGAGGGCGAGCATCGTGGCGATCAGGGCCGCCGTCCGGGCGGCACGTCGTCGTACAGGTGCCATCACTGGCATACACGTGTCCTTCCGTCAGCCGCCGACCGGGTTAGCTGACGGGTTCGGGACGGAAGATCCCTACCGCTGACGCGGATGCACCCCACGGACATGGTTCCCCGGTTCGCCCCGCCGGGCGATTAGGCGGCGGCCACCGCCGGCACCGGTGGGTGCCGCCTGGCGGAGGCCGAAGCCGAGCCTACCGGTGCCGCTGTGACTGATGCAGCGCAGGTGACGCAGGGTGTACGTCCACTAACAGTCAAATCCGGCATAAGCGCACAATACTCTCCCAGATTTAAGGTTGTCCTCATTACCACTCAACCGACCCGCAGGCCCCGCGTGACGCTCCGGGCTCGATCTGCAACGTGGCGTGCTCGATGTGGAAGTCGTCGTGCAGCGCGGCCCGGGCGGCGCCCAGCACCGCGCCGACCTCCGCGCCGGGTGCCATGGTCAGGTGGGCCGAGGCCACCTCCATCCCGGAGGTCAGCGTCCAGACGTGCAGGTCATGCACCTCGGCGACGCCGGGCACGGCGGCCAGCCGGTCGTGCACCGCGGTCACCTGGAGGTGCTCCGGCGCGGCCTGCACCAGGATGCGCAGCGCGGCCCGCCCGAGCCGCCAGGTGCGCGGCAGGATGAGCACCCCGATCGCGACCGCCACCAGTGGATCCGCCCACCACCAGCCGGTGGTGGCGATCAGCAGCGCGGCCCCGATCACGCCGAGTGACCCCAGCAGGTCGCCGAGCACCTCCAGGTACGCGCCGTGGACGTTGATGCTCTCCTTCGCCCCGGAGCGCAGCAGCGCGAAGGCGCCGATGTTGGCGAGCAGGCCGAGCACGGCGACCACAAGCATCGGGCCGGCCAGCACCTCCGGCGGGTCGCCGAAGCGGCGCACCGCCTCGATCACGACGTAGACCGCGACGCCGGAGAGCAGGACGGCGTTGGCCAGTGCGGCCAGTACCTCCAGCCGGTAGAGCCCGAAGGTGCGCTGCGGGTCGGCGCCCGCCCGCCGGGTCGCGGCGATCGCCGCGAGCGCCATGCCGATGCCGAGCACGTCGGTGAACATGTGCCCGGCGTCGCTCAGCAGGGCCAGCGAGCCCGTGCGGAAGGCCGCCACCGCCTCCACCACCATGAGGCCGGCGAGCAGCCCGAACGCCGCCCAGAGCCGGCCCCGGTGGCGGTGCGCGGCATTCGCCACCGACCCGTGATGGTGGTCATGACCTGCGCCCACGCGCCCACCCTCCGTCAGGCGTCCGGATTCGCGTTCAATCTATGCTCACATCGCTATGTATGCAAGTAACGGCGGCTCAGCCGATCGGGTCGACGGTGGTCAGCCGCTGGGTGGCCCGGGACAGCGCCACGTAGAGCGTCCGCACCCCCGACCCCGGGTCGGCCCGGATCTCGCCCGGGGCGACGAGGACGACCCCGTCGTACTCCATGCCCTTGGCCTCCAGGCTGGTCACCACCTGCAAACGCGGCGCGCCGAGCCCGCCCAGCCAGCCGGCAACCTCGTCGCGGCGCGGCACCGGCATGATCACCCCGACCGTGCCCTCCACGTCGGCGAGCAGCGCGCCGGCCGCCGCCACCACCGCGGCCTCCAGCTCCGCCGGCGGCACCGACAGCGCGACCGGGTCGACGCCGGTGGAGCGCACCGCCCGGGGCAGCGGCAGGTCCGGGTGCAGCCGGCGGATCTCGGCCGCCGCCACCGCGAAGATCTCCGCCGAGTTGCGGTAGTTCGTGGTGAGGGTGAAGTGGTGCCGCTTGCGCCGGCCCAACGCCTGGTCCCGGGCCCGGTTCAGCTCCTCGGGCTCCCCCGTCCACGCCGTCTGCGCCGGATCGCCCACCACCGTCCACGAGGCCAGCCGGCCCCGCCGGCCGATCATGCGCCACTGCATCGGCGAGACGTCCTGCGACTCGTCGACCACCACGTGCGCGTACTCCCGGTAGTCGTCCGGGCGTTCCCGCGCCGCCTCGCGGGCGGCGCGCTGCCGGTCGGCGAAGGTGCTCAGCTCGCGGACCCCGCCGGCCAGCTGGAACGGGTCCCGCTTCGCCCGGGCGGGCTTCATCGGCTTGCCGAGCAGCGCGTCCAGCTCGTCGAGCAGCGCGATGTCGGCGATCGTCAGCCCGGCGGCGTCGAGGCTGCGGTACGCGTCGGTCAGCAGCCGGATCTCGGCGCGGGACAGGATCCCCTCGGCGTAGCGGTGCAGCCGGTCCGGACGGGCCAGCCAGCCCAGCACGTGCCGGGGGTGCAGCCGGGGCCACCACGCCTTCAGGAACTCCCGGAACTCCGGCCGCTCGGCGATCTCGTCCTCGAACGCGCGCTGCTCGGGCAGCCGGCCCACGCCCAGCCTGCGGGCCTGCGCCCACAGCGCCGCGAAGACCCCGTCGAAGCCGGCCCGGCGCACCTCGTTGCGGCGGGCGCCCCGGGGCATCGCCCGGTCCCGGATGCCGTCCAGCTCGCGGCGCTCCAGCCGGAGCAGCTCGCCCCGGTAGAGCAGGCGCAGCTCGGTCGGGCCGCCCGGCACCGCGTCCCGGACCGCCCGCTCCAGCACCCGCCGCATCCGCAGCGAGCCCTTCACCGCCGCCACCGCCGGCGGATCGGTGCGGGTGGCGGTCAGGCCCGCGAAGAGCGTGCCCAGCGAGTGCAGGGTGGCGGTGTCCTCGCCGAGCGAGGGCAGCACCGAGGCGATGTACTCGACGAAGACCGACGACGGGCCCACCACCAGGATGCCGCCGCCGGCGAACCGGCTGCGGTCGGAATAGAGCAGGTACGCGGCCCGGTGCAGGGCGACGGCCGTCTTCCCGGTGCCCGGGCCGCCGGACACGATCGTCACGCCCGAGCCGGGGGAACGGATGGCCTCGTCCTGCTCCTGCTGGATGGTGGCGACGATGTCCCGCATCCCCCGGCCGGTGGCCTTCGACAGCGTGGCCAGCAGCGCGCCGTCGCCGACCACCGCCATGTCGACGGGCGCGGCGACGGGATCGAGCAGGTCGTCCTCGATCCGGGTGACCCGCTCGGCGGAGGACTGGATCGTGCGCCGCCGCACCACGCCCAGCGGCTGCGCGGGGGTGGCCTGGTAGAAGGCGGCGGCGGCCGGGGCCCGCCAGTCGACGACCAGCGTGGACGCGTCGTCGTCGCGGATGCCGAGCCGCCCGACGTGCAGCACCTGCCGGTCGAGCAGGTCCAGCCGGCCGAAGACCAGGCCCTCGTGCTCGGCGTCCAGCATGTGCCGCCGCCGTGCGGCGTGGAACACCATCGCGTCCCGTTCGACCAGCGCCCCGAAGTTGCCCACCCGGGCGAGCCGGTAGCCCTCCTTCTCGGCGCTGACCGCCGACCGGCGCAGCTCGGCCAGTCGGGCGTACACCCGGTCGAGATGCCGCTGCTCGACGGCCATCTCCTGTTCCAGGGTGGTCTGGTCGGTCACCGCTCGCTCCTCCTGACGTCGGCGGCGGGCGGCGCGAACCGTGCGAACCGCGCCAGGCCAACCGCAAGAGGGTACGGCCCGCACGCAACCAGCGGCGCCACCGGTGCGGGAAAGGAACCCGCGTCACGCCCGCAGGGACCGCGTCGCGCTCCCCGCCGGGCCCGGTCCAGTCCGCGTCGCGCTCCCCGCCGGGCCCGGTTCAGTCCGCGTGGAGCTTCCCGCCGGGCCCGGTTCAGTCCGCGCGGGCGGCGGCGGTGGCGCCCGCGCCGGGGGCGGTGAGCACGCGACGGAGCACGCCGCCGAGCGCCGCGTTGACCTCGTCGGGGCGTTCCATCATCAGCATGTGCCCGGCACCCGGGCAGACGGTCAGTTCCGTCGCCGGCAGCGCGCCGGCGATCGACTCGGCGCAGGGCGGCGGGGTGAGCCGGTCCCGGTCGCCGACCAGGGCGGCGGCCGGCAGGTGGGCCAGCGCGGCGAGGGTGTCCAGCCGGTGCTGCGCCCCGATGGACGCGCGGAACCCGCCGATCGAGCGGAGAGTGGCGCGGGCCACCGCCGAGGTGACCAGCCGGATGTCGTGCGGGTCGCAGCGGTCGCCGAAGAGCATCCAGCGGATGCTGGGGCGCAGCGCGCGCAGCAGCGCCCGGGGCGGTCGCCAGGCCCCGCACCGGGCCAGCACGCCGGCCCCCGTGGTCTCGGCGAGCCGGATCAGCCGGGCGATCCGGGGCGAGAGGCCGTACGCCGTGTGCGTGTGGCCCTCGGCGGTGGTGGAGACGAAGACCAGCCCGGCCGTCCGGGCGGCGAAGTGCGCGGGGTGGCGGTGCGCGTACTCCATGATCGTCATGCCGCCCATCGAGTGGCCCACCAGCACGACACGACCGGCCGGGGCCACCTCGTCCAGCACCGCGGCGAGGTCGTCGCCGAGCTGGGCCACGGTGGCGGTGGGCAGCGCCATGCAACTCGACCGGCCGTGGCCGCGGGCGTCGTAGGTCACCACCCGCACCGCGTCGCCGAAGCGTTGCCGCAGGTCGGCGAGCTGCCGGTGCCAGGCCCGCCCGTCCAGCGTCCAGCCGTGCAGCAGCACGACGGTGACCTCGGCGTCGGCCGGTCCAATCGCCTCGACGTGCAGGCGTACGTCGTCGGGAAGACGCACCTCGACGTGCTCCGGCATCGTCACCTCCCCAGGGCCGCACGGAACCGCAACACCGGGGATACCCGGTGGTAACACCGGCTACCCGTCATGAGACCACGGCAACCATGTCGGTGAGAAGGTTCGCAACCCGCTCCGGGCGGCCGGCGGGCCCGCCAAGCTGGGGGCATGGGGTCGCCCCGGGCCGCGCTGGCCGAGCTGCTCGCCGGCAACCGCCGCTTCGTCAGCGGCCAGCCGGTGCACGGCCACGACGTCACCGCCGCCGCTGCGGCCTCGGGCGACCAGCAGCCGTACGCGGTCCTGCTCGGCTGCATCGACTCGCGGGTGCCCCTGGAGGCGATCTTCGACCAGACCTTCGGCTCGATCTGCGTGATCCGCACCGGTGGGCACGTACTGGACCGGGCGGTGCTCGGCTCCATCGAGTACGTGGTCGGTGAGCTGGGCGTGCCGCTGGTGATGGTGCTCGGGCACGAGCGGTGCGGCGCGGTGGCCTCCGCCGTGGACGCGTTGCGTGGCGGACGGTCGCCGGGCGGCGCGCTTGCCCACCTCGTCGACCAGATCGCCCCGGCGGTGACCGAGGTGGGCGTCGACGACCCCCGGGTGCACCCGATGGCGGTCCGCCGGCACGTGCTCCGTACGGTCGCCGCCCTGCGCGCCGACGACCGGCTCGCCGTCCCGGTCGCCGCCGGCCGGCTTACGGTGGCCGGCGCCCTCTACGACCTGACGACCGGCGAGGTCACCCTGCTGGAGACGTAAGGAAGAACCGCCCGCCGGGGGTCGTCCCGGCGGGCGGTTCGGGTGTCGCGTGGGTGGGGGAGGGTCAGCCCTCGAAGACGCCGGCCTCGACGAGGCGCTTCTCGGTGGCGTCCCAGCCGTCACCCGGGTGGGTGGTGTTGAGGTTGTTGAGCTCGGCGCGGATCTTCGCGGCGTGGCCGGCGGCGGCCAGCACCCGGATCTCCTCGACGAAGGCCTCGGAGTCGGTGCGCAGGTGCGCGGTCTTGCCGTTGGTCAGGTTCCGCACGTAGGCGTGCTTGCCGCCGTTGAGCGGGATGAGGTACTTGAACTCGCCCAGCACGCTGAGGGCGCCACCCTGGCCAGCCTGGCCGGCCCGGACTGACGCGCGCGCGGTCTTAGAGGTGTTGCTCGCCACGGAGGTACTCCTTGCAAGACGTACGGGAGGACGGAACGTCCGGGGGCTGTGCGGACGACACCCTGGTGGGTGGGCCCGCGGAAGATGTGCGCGGCACAGGCCGCCGATGGAACTGTACACGACCACGGTCCCTGGCTGGTCATCGCGTCGTGAGGGGTCAACCGGGGTGCTCGTCCGACTATTCCGACCCGCGAATTTTCCGATTCCCTGGCGCATCATCCGTCACACCAGTCATCATGTGTTCCAGCAACCACTCGGGTGGTCGAGGTCGTAGGGGAAGACGCACCTCGCTCTCCGGGAGGTCACCGTGCCAACGCGTGGCGTCGTATACGTCCATTCGACCCCGCTCGCCGTGTGCTCACACGTCGAGTGGGCGATCGCGCGCGTCCTCGCCGCGCCGGTCAACCTGCAGTGGACGGCTCAGCCCGTCGACCCCGGCGCACGCCGGGCCGAGTGCGGGTGGACCGGTCGCCCGGGGACGGGCGCCGAGCTGGCTGCTGCCCTCCGGCAGTGGCCCATGATCCGTTTCGAGGTCACCGAGGAACCAAGCCCCGGCGCCGACGGCGAGCGCTTCATGTACGTGCCCGGACGGGGCCTGTTCCGGGCGAGCGTCGGCGCTGCCGGCGACATCCAGCTCGGCGAGGACCGCCTGCGCAGCATCATGGCCGGCGCGCGGGCGCCCGAGGCCCTCGCGCACGCCCTCGACAAGGCGCTCGGCACGGCGTGGGACGCCGAGCTGGAGCCCTACCGGTACGCCGGCGACGGCGCGCCGGTGACCCTGCTCACCCGCGTCGGCTGACGCCGGGGCCCGGACCGGGGCCGACTCATCCTGGCGGGTGAAGGTCAAGTTGCCCCGATAAGGGGTGAACTGGTGGGATGGGCCGCGTGTCGACTACCCCGCGACGTGCCGGCGTCGCGCTCGCCGCCCTGACCGCACTGCTCGTCTCCGGGTGCTCCGGGCCGGCGGACCGCCGCCCCGACCCGGCCCCGACGAGCGCCGCCGCCCCGACGGCCACCCCGGCACCCGCCGCGAGCGTCCCCGGCACCGACCCCGCCGCCCGCGCCGCCGCCCTCGTGGCCTCGCTCGCCGACGAGGACCTCGTCGGCCAGGTGCTGATGCCGTACGCCTACGGCGACGCGGCCACCCGGGTCTCGCCCGGCTCGGCGGCTGGCAACCAGGCGCTGGCCGGGGTGGACACCCCCGCCCAGATGGTCGAGAAGTACCGGCTCGGCGGGCTGATCCTGGTCGGCTTCAGCGCCGACGACCCGACCAAGGGCAACCAGGAGACGACAAACGTCGACAACCCGAAGCAGGTACGCGCGCTCACCGACGGCCTGCGCGCGGCCGCCGGTCGGCTGCCCGCCGGGCCGGCGCCCTTCCTGATCGGCACCGACCAGGAGCACGGCGTGGTCACCCGGATCACCGACGGCGTGACCCTGCTGCCCAGCGCCCTCGCCGCTGGCGCCGCCGGACGACCGGAGCTGACCGAGGCCGCCTGGCGGGCGGCCGGCACCGAACTCGCCGCGATGGGGATCAACCTCGACTTCGCCCCCGTCGCCGACGTGCTCGCCACCCGCAGCACCGTGATCGGCTCCCGGTCGTACGGTGCGGACCCGAAGGTGACGGCGGGGCAGGTCGCGGGCGCGGTCCGGGGCCTGCAGGCCGCGGGCGTCGCGGCCACCGTCAAGCACTTCCCGGGGCACGGGCACAGCGCCGCCGACTCCCACGAGGGACTGCCGGTGCTCGGCCAGCCCCGCCGGACGCTGGAGACCGGGGCGTGGCCGCCCTTCTCCGCCGCCATCGACGCGGGCACGATGGCCGTGATGTCCGCCCACCTCGACGCGCGGTCGGTGGACCCGGGCACCGCGGCGACCTTCTCGCACAAGCTGCTCACCGACGTGCTCCGCGGCCAGCTCGGCTTCCAGGGCGTGGTGATCACCGACGGGATGAACATGCCGCCGGCCAAGCGCTGGTCGCCGGGCGAGGCCGCCGTGCGCGCGCTGAAGGCGGGCAACGACCTCATCCTCATGCCGCCGAACGTCCGCCAGGCGTACGACGGGGTGCTCGCCGCGCTCCGCGACAAGTCGCTGCCCCGGACCCGCCTCGTCGAGGCCGCGACCCGGGTGCTGACGATGAAGTTCAAGCTGGCCGACCGGCCCACGCCCGAGCTGTCCACGCTGGCCGGCCCGGCGCACCGCAAGGCGGCGGAGGACCTGGCCGCGGCGGCGGTGACGGTGCTGCGGGGCGCCTGCGGCGGCGGCGTACGGGGGCCCGTGACCGTGACCGCCTCCGGCGGGCGCGAGCACACGCGGGCGGCCCTGACCGAGGCGCTCAAGGCGGCCGGGGTGAAGGTGGTGGCCGGCGGCGGCACGGTGGTGCACCTCGTCGGGTACGGCGACGGCGCCGGCGACCTGCGCGCCGACGCCGCCGTCACGGTCGCCATGGACACCCCGTACGTGCTGGCGAAGGCCAAGTCGCCCACCCTCCTGGCGACCTACTCCTCCAGCCGGGTGTCGATGACCGCCCTCGCCGGGGTGCTGGCCGGCAAGACCCGACCGGGCGGCCGGTCCCCGGTGCCGGTGACCGGCCTGCCCGCCACGACCTGCGGGGCCTGAGCCGCGTCAGTCCCGGTTGATCCGGGCCGACTGCTTGATCAGCTGGTACGCCGGCAGCAGCTCCACGGGGTCCGAGGTGTCCAGGCTCAGCACGATCGGACCGTAGAGGGAGGAGATCGCGATGGCCCGGTCGTGGACCGTGCCGCCGTCCTCCTTGGGGTAGCTCGCCTCGACGGCGTCGACGGTGCCGGCCTTCACCCGCCGGTACTCCGCGTCCGCGGCCTCCGGCGCGTAGGCGTCGAGGAAGTGCTTCAGGTGCTCCTGTGCGCCGCCGGCGACGCCGTCGACCCGCCACACCCGCAGGAACCCGGTGGAGCCGGTCGGCCGGGCGTCGATCTCGCACAGCATGAGGGCCTTGCCGAGGCGGGGCTCGCCGAACTTCGCCGAACCCTTCACCGCCTCGACCTTCCACCTCGCCGGCACCGAGAAGGTGACCGGCAGCTCGCAGGGCGTGCCCTTGCCGCCCACCGTGGTCCCCGCGGGAGCCGCCACCACCTCGTCGTGCCAGGGCGGGCCGGGGGTCACCGGGGAGGCGGTGACGCTGGGCGAGGCCGAAGGGGAGCCACCGGCGGACGGTGCCTCCTTCCCGTCGGCGCAGCCGCCGGTCAGTCCGATGGTGAGCGCCGCGAGCACGGCGGCGCGGGTACGACGTTGCATGGTGTCCATTCCCCGTTGACGACGAGAGCCGGCTCATCAAAGCGGCGCGGGGCGGCGGCGTCAATCCGGTCGAGCCGGCAGCCGTGCGGCAGGGCGGCGGCCGGCCACGGCAAACCCGGTGTCGCCGCGTCCGCCGATGGGCGATGCTCGACTCATGGCTGACACCGTGCGGGCGTGGCGCAGCCCGTCCCTGGCCCGGGCCATCGGTGAGATCGAGGCGGAACTCGACCTGGCCTGGGCGCGCCTGCTCGGCGAGTGGGAGGTCGCCCGCGGTTCGCCAGAGGAGACGGCGTTGGGCTGGCTCGTCGTCGATGCTCCCGCGGAGCATGACTGGCGCGTCGTCGATGCCGCCCTCGATCGGCTGACGTGCCCGCAGTGCCGATCCACGCTGACGAGAGGACCGGCTACCTGCCAGCGGTGCGCCTACCACCACGAGGTGCGCTTCGCCGCCCGGGAGGTGGACCGGCCGAACGTGCCGCCCGGAAACGAGCACGCCATCCGCGTCAGCTTCGCCGTCGCCCGCAGCCGCACGCGGTACAGCGCGCGGGCGAGGGTCGGCTACGAACTGGTCCTGCCCTCACTCGTCGCCGGTGACCTGCCCACCACCGCGCAGGCCCAAGCAGGCAAGGCGTTGATCAACAAACTGACACCCGAGGAGTGCGACCAGGTCGCGACGTTCGCAGAGGTCGAAGAACGTGCACGTACCCGCCCGCGCGCTGCCGCCCGGGAAGGGCCGACCCGGTAACCCGTTCGCGGTCGACCGCCGAGCATGGCACCCTGTGCGCCCATGGGGACAGCAGAGGGTTTCGCGTACGTCGAGCGGCCGGACGGCACGGTGGTGATCACCCACCACGGCCGGGCGGCGGGCACCCTGCGCGGCGGCCGGGCGGCGGAGTTCCTCGCCGAGGTCGACGGCGACCCGCAGCTCGTGATGGCCCGGTGGACCGGCAACTACCGCCGGGGCAACGAGCGGACCGCCCGCCAGCACCCCCGCAACCGGGGCTGAACGACGCGCCAGGGCCCGCGCTCGTGCTGAGCGCGGGCCCTGGCGGTGGTACGCGGCCCCGGCGCGGCCGTCACGCGGTGGCGGCACGGGTGCCGTGGAAGGCTTACAGCGGGATGTTGCCGTGCGCGCCCCGGGCCGCCGGGGCGGCGGCGAGGGCTTCGGCGATGCGGCGGCGGGTCTCGGCCGGGGTGATCACGTCGTCGACGACGCCGATCTCCAGGGCCCGGTTGACGCCACCGGCGATGCGGGTCTGCTCCTCGACGAGCTGCGCGCGCAGCGCCTCGCGCTCCTCGGCCGGGGCGGCGGCGAGCTTCTTGCGGTGCAGGATGTTGACGGCGGCGCCGGCGCCCATCACCGCGACCTCCGCGTTGGGCCAGGCGAACACCGCGGTGGCGCCCAGGGAGCGGGAGTTCATCGCGATGTACGCCCCGCCGTAGGCCTTGCGGGTGACCAGGGTGACCCGGGGCACGACGGCCTCGGCGAAGGCGTGCAAAAGCTTCGCGCCCCGACGGACGACGCCGTCCCACTCCTGGCCCAGGCCGGGCAGGTAGCCGGGGACGTCGACCAGGACGATCAGCGGCACGCCGAGGGAGTCGCACATGCGCACGAACCGGGCGGCCTTCTCGGCGCTGGAGGCGTCCAGGCAGCCGCCCAGGCGCAGCGGGTTGTTCGCGATGACCCCGACGGTACGCCCGGCGAAGCGACCCAGGGTGGTCACCACGTTCGGCGCCCACTTGGCGTGCAGCTCCACCCCGGGGGCGTCCAGCAGCGCCTTCACCACCGGCTTGACGTCGTAGGCCCGGTTCGTCTCGACCGGCATCTTCGCCGTCAGGTCGTGTCCCCCCTCGTCCTGGGCGGACACGTCGTCGGGCGACAGGCGCCCCTGCCGGCCGAGCAGCGCGGCGAGCTTGCGCGTCTCGGCCAGCGCCGTCTCGTCGTCGGCGCAGGTCACGTGGACCACCCCGGAGCGGCGGCCGTGCGGCTCGGGTCCACCGAGGCGGGCCATGTCGACCTGCTCGCCGGTGACGCTGCGGACCACCTCCGGGCCGGTCACGAAGATCCGGCCCGCGCCGCTCATCACCACGATGTCGGTAAGCGCCGGCCCGTACGCGGCGCCACCGGCCGCCGGGCCCAGCACCGTGGAGATCTGCGGCACCCGCCCCGAGGCCCGCACCATCGCCGCGAACACCTGACCCACCGCGTCGAGGGCGACCACGCCCTCGGCCAACCGCGCACCGCCCGAGTGCCACAACCCGATCACCGGCACCCGCTCCCGTACCGCGGTGTCGATCGCGTCCACGACGTGCCGGCACCCCTCGGTGCCCATCGCCCCGCCCATCCGCGTCGCGTCCGTGGCGTACGCGACGACCGGCGAGCCCTCGACCTCACCGCGCGCCCACAGCACACCCGAGGTGTCCCGTGGCACCGACAGCCGCAACGAACCGGCGTCGAACAACGCCCGGAGCCGAACCTCCGGATCCCGATGGTCCGCGACGGACGAGGTGTCCACGCCAACGGCGGTGGTGGTCACGTGAGCCTCCATGGCTGTGCTCTCAGGCCCGCGTGAAGACGAGAGCCACGTTGTGCCCGCCGAAGCCGAACGAGTTGTTCAGCGCGGCGGGGATGTCCATGTGGCGCGCCTCGTTGGCGGCCACGTCCAGGCTGAGCCCGTCGTCGGGGTCCTCCAGGTTGATCGTCGGCGGTACGACGCTGTCGCGGATCGCCAGGATGGTGGCGATCGACTCCAGCGCGCCCGCCGCGCCCAGCAGGTGACCGGACATCGACTTGGTCGAGGTCAGCACCGGGTGGTCACCCAGCGCCGCGCGCAGCGCGGTGATCTCCGCGACGTCCCCGACCGGGGTCGACGTGGCGTGCGCGTTGACGTGCACGATGTCCGCCCTGGCGACGCCCGCGTCCGCGATCGCCTTCGCGATCGCCCGGATCGCGCCCTCGCCCTCCGGGTGTGGCTGGACGATGTCGTAGCCGTCGGAGGTGAGTCCGGCGCCGGCCAGCCGGGCGTAGACCCGGGCGCCCCGGGCGGCGGCGTGCTCCGCCCGCTCCAGCACCACGATGCCCGCGCCCTCACCCAGCACGAAGCCGTCGCGGCCCTTGTCCCACGGCCGGGAGGCCCGCTCCGGCTCGTCGTTGCGGGTCGACATCGCCCGCATCGAACTGAACCCGGCGATCGGCAGCTGGTGGATGACAGCCTCGGTGCCGCCGGCCACCACCACGTCGGCCCGGCCGGCACGGATCATGTCCATGCCGAGCGCGATCGCCTCGGCGCCGGTCGCGCAGGCGCTGGCCACCGAGTGCACCCCGGCCTTCGCGCCCAGCTCCAGCCCCACCCAGGCGGCGGGGCCGTTCGGCATCAGCATCGGGATCGTGTGCGGGGAGACCCGCCGCGGGCCGGACGCCTCCAGGATGTCGTCCTGGGCGAGCAGCGTCAGCGCGCCGCCGATGCCGGAGCCGACGCTGACGCCCAGCCGCTCCGGGTCCAGCCCGGAGTCGGCCAGGCCGGAGTCCGCCCAGGCCTGCTGCGCCGCGATGATCGCGATCGCCTCGGAACGGTCGAGCCGGCGGAGCTTGACCCGGTCGATCAGGCCGGTCGGCTCGACCGCGAGCCGGGCGGCGATCCGCACCGGCAGTTGCTCGGCCCACTCCTGGGTGAGCGGACCCACCCCGGAGCGGCCGGCGAGCATGGCGTCCCAGGTCGACGCGACGTCCCCGCCCAGCGGGGTGGTCGCGCCGAGCCCGGTGACGACGACGTCGGTGTGAGCCATGATCAGGACTGCGCCTCGATGTAGCTGACGGCGTCCCCGACGGTCTTCAGGTTCTGCACCTCGTTGTCCGGGATCTTGACGCCGAACTTCTCCTCGGCCGCCACCACGACCTCCACCATGGAGAGCGAGTCGACGTCCAGGTCGTCGGTGAAGGACTTCCCCTCGGCCACGTCGTCCGGGTTCACCCCGGCAACCTCTTCGAGGATCTCGGCGAGGCCGGCGGTGATCTCGTCACGGGTCATTGCGGTTGGTTCCTCTCATCGTGGATCATTCGACGGCCGACGACGCCGGCCGTCACTCCCCGGCACAGCGGCCGGAGGGGCTTTCAGGGGCAGCGGACGACCTGACCGGCGTAGGTCAGGCCACCGCCGAAGCCGAAGAGCAGCACCGGGGCGCCGGAGGGCACCTCCCGCCGCTCGACCAGCTTGGACAGGGCCAGCGGCACGCTCGCCGCCGAGGTGTTGCCGGACTCGACGATGTCCCTGGCGATGATCGCGTTCGGGATGCCGAGCCGCTTCGCGATGCCGTCGATGATCCGGGCGTTGGCCTGGTGCGGCACGAAGGCCGCCAACTCCGACGGGTCGACCCCGGCGCGCTCGCACGCCTGCCGGGCCAGCGGCGCCAGCTCCGTGGTGGCCCAGCGGAAGACCGACTGCCCCTCCTGCTGGATGGACGGGCGCCAGCCCTCGATGCGTACCGCGTCGCCCTTCTCCGGCACCGAGCCCCAGACCACCGGGCCGACGCCGGCGGGCTCGCCCTCGCCGACGGCCGACACCACGGCGGCCCCGGCGCCGTCGGCGAAGATGATGCAGGTGGAGCGGTCCGTCCAGTCGACGATGTCGGACAGCTTCTCCGCGCCGATGACCAGGGCGTTGCGCGAGGCGCCGGCCCGGATGGCGTGGTCCACGGTGCCCAGCGCGTACGCGAACCCGGAGCAGGCCGTGTTGAGGTCGAACGCCCCGGGCGCGGTGATGCCGAGCTTGGCGGCGACCCGGCAGGCCACGTTCGGGCTGCGGTCGGCGGAGCTGCACGTCGCCACCACGACCAGGTCGATGTCGGCGGCGGTGAGCCCGGAGTTGGCCAGCGCCTTGCCGGCGGCGGCGGCGGCCATGTCGGCGACCGTCTCGCCGTCGGCGATCCGCCGGGTGACGATGCCGACCCGGTCCCGGATCCACTCGTCGCTGGTCTCGACCAACTGGGCGATGTCGTCGTTGGTGACCACGCGGGAGGGCTGGTAGTGCCCCAGCGCGACGATCCGACTGCCGGTCATCAGGGCTGTCCTTCCGTTCGCGACTGCGGGACTCGCAGGACCGGCTCATTCCTCGCGCTCACTGGGCCGCTTGTCGTTCGCGACTGCGGGACTCGCAGGACCGGCTCATTCCTCGCGCTCACACGTGACCTCCGATGCGGACGAGCGGTTGGCCCGGCGCGACCGGGTCGTCGTGGTGGGCGAGCCACTCGGTGAGTACGCCGCTGCCGTGCGCGGTCACCTCGACCGGGCCCTGCCGGGTGGCCACGTGGCCGACGACCTGGCCGGCGCGGAGCGTGTCACCCTCGGTGAGCTCCCGTGCCGGCTCGAAGGTGCCGGCCGACGGGGCCACCACCACGCGGAAGTGCATGGTCGGCTCGTGGCCCGGCGCCATGCCGTGCCGGGCGATCAGGTCCCGGGCGGCGGGCAGGTCGTCCGGGGTGTTGAGGGTGACCACCTCGGGTGCCCCGGCCCCCTTCAGCTCCCGCTTCACCAGACCCGCGAGGGTGCCGGCCGGGGGCAGCTCGATCACGCCGGTCACCCCGAGGTCGGCCAGGGTACGCATGCAGAGGTCCCAGCGCACCGGCGCGGTGACCTGGCGGACCAGGCGCTGCACCATGTCGCGCCCGTGGTTGACCGCGGCCCCGTCGAGGTTCGACAGCAGGATCCGGGCCGGGTCGCTCGGGGTGATCCCGGCGGCCACGGCGGCCAGTGCCGTCTCGGCGGGGGCCATGTACGGCGTGTGGAAGGCGCCGGCCACCTTCAGGCGGATCACCCGGGCCTTCGCCGGTGGCTCGGCGGCGAGCTTCTCCAGCCCCTCGACGGAGCCGGCGGCGACGAACTGGCCGGCGCCGTTGCGGTTGGCCGGGTGCAGCCCGTGCGCGACGATCGAGGCGAGCACCTCCTCGGGGTCCCCGCCCAGCACGGCGGCCATCCCGGTCGGCTCCAGGGCGCAGGCCGCGGCCATCTCCCGCCCGCGTACGCCGGCCAGGGTGATCGCCGCCTCGGCCGGGAGCACCCCGGCGAGCGCCGCCGCGCCCAGCTCGCCGACGCTGTGACCGACGGTGAGCGTGACGTCGTACATCGGCAGGTGCTCGGCGGCCAGCAGCGCGGCGGCGACCAGCAGCGGCTGGGTCCGCGCGGTGTCCCTGATCTCGTCCGCGTCGGCGGCGGTGCCGAGGTGCACCAGGTCGACCCCGGCCAGCGCCGACCACCAGCGCAGACGTGCTTCGGCGCCGGTGAGGTCCAGCCAGGGAGTCAGGAAGCCGGGTTTCTGGGAACCCTGGCCGGGCGAGAGTACGGCGAGCACCCCTATGACTCTCCCGGATACGCGCGGGTAGCGCTGTGCCGCCCCCGACCAAACCGCACTAGAACCTTTGGAGGGTTCCTACAAAAATCGGCGGCGATCATCACCTGTGTGTGATGTTTTACCGGTATTCGGGATTATTGTCTGGGTTGGTACCACCGGGACCACCGGGTCGAGCCGGCCGACGGTGAGGGCCACCTGGAGCGCGAAGGCGTCCCGCGCCGCGAGCGGCGAGAAACCGGTGACGTCGGAGATCCGCCGCAGCCGGTAGCGCACCGTGTTCGGGTGCACGAAGAGGGAGCGCGCGGCGCTCTCCAGGGTGCCGCCGGCCGCGAAGAAGGCGTCGAGGGTCTCCAGCAGTTCCCCGCCGGCCCGCACCAGCGCGGCGTAGACGTCGTGCCGCAGCCGCCGGCGCGCCTCCGCGTCCCCGGCCAGCGCCCGCTCCGGCAGCAGGTCGTCCGCCGGCACCGGCCGGGGCGCGGTCGGCCAGGCCGGTGCGGCCCGGAAGCCGGCCAGCGCGGCGCGCGCCGACTCGGTCGCCTCGTCCAGGCTCGGGACGGCCGGACCGACCACCACCGGCCCGTCCCCGAAGGCGCCGAGCAGCTTGCCGGTGGCCGCGACCGGGTCGGCGGCGCCGCCGAGCACGATGACCAGCCGGTCGCCGTGCACCCCGCCGATCACCTCCGTGCCGATGCGCCGGGCCTGCCGGTGGACGGTGTGCAGCACGGCGGAGACCTCCCCGCCGGGGGAGCGGCCGACCGCCACCGCCACCGGCGGGGCGTCCGCCCAGCCGAGCGCCGCCGCCCGGCTCGCCAGCACGTCCGGCGAGTCGCCCCGCAGCAGCGCGTCCACCAGCAACGCCTGCAACCGCGCGTCCCAGGAACCGCGCGATTCGGCGGCCCGGGCGTACACCCGGGCGGCGGCGAAGGCGATCTCCCGGGAGAACCGCAGCACCGCCTCGCGCAACTGCTGTTCCTCGCCCTTCGCCGCCAGGTGCGAGACCTGCTCCTCGACGACGTCGATCATCACCTTCACCAGCGCGACGGTCTGCTGGAGGCTGATCGAGCGGGCGAGCGCCTGCGGCGCGGTGGCGAAGACCTCGTCCGAGACCTCCTGGGTGCTGTCCGCCGTGCCGCCGCCGTCGCGCAGCCACTGCACCAGCGACCGGGCGCCGGCCTGGGCCACCAGCATCACCCAGGAGCGGTGGTCGGGCGGCAGGTCGCGGAACCAGGGCAGCGCCTCGTCCATCCGGGCCACGCTGGCGCTGGCCAGCGCCCCCGCCGCCCGCTCGATCCGGCGCAGCGTGGCCGACAGTTCCGTCCCGCCCGGCTCGCTCACCGCCCCAGCCTGACACGCCCCGACCTGCGCCTCCGCGCCGGGCGGCCCGCCGCGCCCCGGCCGCCCGCCCGTGGCCTGCCGGCCGTGGTCCGGCCCCGGGCTGCCCCACCGCCCCCGGCCCCGGGTGGCCCCGCCCGGGCGCGGGTGACGGGCCCGTACCCCGGGTGGCGGTGGGTCAGGCCGGCGGCGGGACGGGCAGCCCCAGCTCCTGGGCCAGGATGGCGGCCTGCACCCGGCTGCGCAGGTCCAGCTTGGCGAGGATCCGGCTGACGTGGGTCTTGGTGGTGCTCTCGGCCATCGCCAACCGGTCGGCGACCTGCTGGTTGGACAGGCCGAGCCCGAGACAGGCCAGCACGTCGCGCTCCCGGGGGGTCAGTGCGTCCACCGCCTGTCGGGTGGCGGCGGAGCTGGTGGGGGCGGTCGCCGCGAACTCGGTGATCAGGCGGCGGGTGACCGCCGGGGCGATGAACCCCTCGCCCCGGGCGACCGTCCGCACCGCCGCCACCAGCCCCGCCGCGTCGATGTCCTTGAGGACGAAGCCCGCCGCGCCGGCCCGCAGCGCCCCGAAGACGTACTCGTCGACGTCGAAGGTGGTGAGCACGAGCACGTCGGCGAGCCGGTCGGCGGCGATCTCCCGGGTGGCCGAGATGCCGTCCAGCCGGGGCATCCGCACGTCCAGCACCGCGACGTCCGGGCGCAGCTCCCGGCACAGCCGGACCGCCTCGGCGCCGTCCTCGGCCTCGCCCACCACCTCGACGCCGGCCGCCCCGGCCAGGATCAGCGCCAGCCCGGCCCGCACCGCCGGCTGGTCGTCGGCGAGCAGCACCCGGATCACCTCGGCCATGCCACGCCCCGTCCCCTCACGGCGCCACCTCCGTCGGCAGCTCCACCCGTACCCGCCAGCGGCCCCCCGCCGGGCCGGCGGCGAACCGGCCGTTCAGCAGCGCCGCCCGCTCCCGCATCCCGATCAGGCCGGCGCCCGCGCCGGTCAGCGTGCCCCGGCCGGCGCCGACCGGGTTCTCCACGCCCACCACCACCCCCGCCGGCTCGTACGCGACCAGCAGGTCGGCCTCGCCGGCGCCGTGCTTGAGCGCGTTGGTCAGCGACTCCTGCACGATCCGGTACGCGGCCAGGTCCACCCCGACCGGCAGCGCGCGGGGCTCGCCGCGCCGGGTCGCCCGGACGGTCAGCCCGGCGGCGCGGACCCGGTCCACGAGAGCGTCGACCTCGCTGAGCCGCGCCCGGGTCGTCTCGTCGGTGGCGTCGAGGGCCGCCCCGCCCTCCGCCGGTTCCCGCAGCAGGCCGATCATCTGCCGCATCTCGCCCAGCCCCTGCACGCTGCTCTCGCGGATCACCCGCAGCGCCGACTCGACCTGCGACCGCTCGAGCCCGGGCACGGAGAGCGCGGCCGTGGCGTGGATGGCCACCGCGCTCAGGTGGTTGGCGATCACGTCGTGCAGCTCCCGGGCCATCCGGGCCCGCTCCGCGCCGACGGCCTGCCGGCGGTCCAGCTCCACCAACCGGGCCGTCTGCTCGGCCCGGGCCCGTTCGGCGACCGCCTGGTCCCGGTACTGCCGCACGCTGATCCCGGTGAGCACCGGCAGCACCCCGGCCAGCACCACGGGCGCCCCGATGCCCACGCCCCGCCAGTCGCCCCTCAGCAGCACCCCCACCGCCGTGCCGAGGACGCTCAACCCGATCGTGACCTGGAGCAGCCGGCGCCAGGTCCGGGCCGAACCGAACACGCAGGCGTCGTAGAGCACCTGGGTGTAGACGAGGACGGTGGCCAGCGAGCCGCCCATCGCGAGGTCGGCCAGCACCGCCACCGTGCCGAGCGCCAGGCTGGCCCGGGTGGCGACCCGGCGCAGGCCCACCGCCGTGCAGACCACCGCCAGCGGCAGCAGGAACAGCGGTTCCGGCAGGTCCGGGTGCCAGGACAGTTGCGGCTGCGTGCCCAGCCCGTACAGGACCACCCCGCCCACCAGCGAGGCGCAGGCCAGCACGAAGTCCCGCCCACCCGTCCCGGCCCCCACCCACCCCGCCGCCTTCACCCCCCGATCCCACCACACCCCCATCCCGCCCGTTTCCGCCGATCATGCGGTCGAGGTGGGGGACGAAAGCTGCACCGGCGTACGAAATCCCCACCACGACTGCATGATCGCGAGGGAGGGGGCGGGCGCGGTGGGGGAGTCGGGTGGGGCGTCGGTGCCGGCCAGTACGGTGACAGGGCCCGCCGGAGCGACCCCGGCGGGCGGGGCGAGCGTGAGGAGACTCGGATGGCGCACGGGGAGGCCGAGCACGGCTGCGCCCAGGGCGAGCCCTGCCGGCCGGGCCACCACGAGCAGCAGGCGGCAGCAAAGCACCGCCGGCTGCCCGGAGGGCTCCCGGCCCACTCGCCGGAGCACCCGGCCCGCGCGCCCGAGCGCCCCGAGGACGACGTCACGGTGCCCCGGCAGCGCGTCGCGGAACCGGCTCCGACCGGCGAGGCCGAGTTGGCGGTGACTCCGGGCTGCCGCAGTGACCTGCCCGGCTGGGCCGGCGCGCACCGGCACGGCCCGGTCCGCCCCCGGCAGCGCGGCACCCGCCGCGAGCGGCCGCCACGCCGCTGGTGCTGACCACGGCGACGCCGCCCGGCCGCTAGCGTGACCGGTGTGAAGGCGATCGCGATCGACACGTACGGCCCGGCCGACCTGCTGACTCTCCGGGACCTGCCCGACCCGCCGGTCGGCCCGGACACGGTGCTCGTACGAGTCCGGGCGGCCGGGGTGAACCCGGTCGACTGGAAGGTGCGCGAGGGGCACCTGGCCGGTGCGATCCCGGGTCACTTCCCGCTCGTCCCCGGCTGGGACGCGGCCGGGGTGATCGAGGCGGTCGGGCCGGCGGTGACCGGGTTCGCCGTCGGCGACGAGGTCGTCGGCTACGTCCGACGCGACCACATCCAGCACGGCACGTACGCCGAACTCGTCCCGGCGCCCGAGCGGACGCTGGCGGCCAAGCCGGTGCGGGCGTCCTGGGCCGAGGCGGGCGGCCTGCCCCTGGCGGGCCTCACGGCCTACCAGGCGCTCCAGTCGGCCCGCACCGGCGCCGGCGACACGGTGCTGGTGCACGGGGCGTCCGGCGGGGTGGGCCACCTGGCGGTGCAGATCGCCCGCGCGTTCGGCGCCGACCGCGTGATCGGTACGGCCGGCGCGGCCAACCACGACTTCGTCCGGTCGCTGGGCGCCGAGCCGGTCGCGTACGGCGACGGGCTGGCCGACCGGGTCCGCGCGGTCGCGCCCGACGGGGTGGACGTGGTGCTCGACCTGTTCGGCGGCGACGCGCTCGACGTGTCGGCCGAGCTGATCACCCGTCCCGCGCGGCTGATCTCGACGGCCGACCCGGAGCACGTCACCCGTCTGGGCGGCAGCTATCTGTTCGTCAAGCCGTCGACCGTGGACCTGGGCATGCTCGCCGGGCTGGTGGACGCCGGCCGGCTGACCGTCCACGTCGAACGGACGTTCCCGCTGGCGCAGGCGGCGGACGCGCAGCGCCTGGTGGAGGCGGGGCACGTCCGCGGCAAGGTGGTCCTGGAGGTCTGACCCCCGCCCGGGGTCGGCCGTCCGGCGGACGCCGGCGGCGGGCTCAGCGGGTGCGGCGGCGGACCAGCAGCGCGATCCCGGCGAGCCCCGACGTGATGACGAGCACCACCGCGACGTTGAGCAGCAGCAGCCGCTGCAACTCGCCGAGCGCCTCGTCGATGTCCTTCGCCGGGTTGAGGGCGTCCTCCGGGATGACCCGCTCGCCGCCGCCGACGCCCCCGCTGACGGTGTCGAACTGCCGCTCCAGCGGCACACCCGCCGTGCGGAGGGTCTCCGACATGCTGAGCCGGCCGAGGAACCAGCCCGCGGCGGTCTTGCGGGCGTCCGGCTGCTTGGCCGGGCGGAAGACGCGCGGCCCGCCGACCGCCTTCGGGTAGAGGTCGTACGTCTGCTTCGCGACGTCACCGGCGAACACCACGACGGTGTACTTCGGACCGAGGTCGGCCGCCTTCGGGCCCTTGGGCTGCCCCGTGCGGCCGAGGAAGTTGACCTGGTCGATGATCGCCACCACGTGCGCGGGCTGGGCCTCCGCGCGCAGCCGCAGCGGTTCCGCCAGCCCGTGCCCGGTGATCTCCACTCCGGCCGGTGGGGTCTTCGGCGCCGCCGTCGCCGTCCCGGCGGGACCGAGCGACAGGACCGCTGCCGCGAGCCCGCCCGCCAACACCGCGACCAGCCGCCGCATCGTTCGGACCATCGCCGCCTCCTCGCCCCGTTCGATGGATGGCTTGCTGCAGGTCACGCGTTGGTTGGCTGACGGGGGTGACCGAACCCGTGCAGGGTGCCACCCTCAAGACTGCGCAGAACGTCGATCGGTTGCAGCTCGTGGAACAGTAATTGGAACTATCTGTGATCCCGGCCCGACCAATGAACGGTAGCCGTGGATCAGCGGGCGGATCGTACCTTTACGGAGGGGTTCATGGGGGGCAGGTTCCCACGTGTGGCGCTCACCTGGCCAGTGGTGGTCGGCGTGGCGATCGGTGTGTCGTTGGTGTTGCCGGCCGCGCCAGCGGCTGCCCACAACTCGCTGACCGGCAGCGATCCGCGCAACGGCGCCCGGGTGGCCGAGGCGCCGTCCCGGATCGAGCTGCGTTTCCTGGCGAAGGCGGACCCGAATACGACGAAGATCACAGTGACCGGTCCGGACAACGTGGCCGCGCTGGGCGGCGCGCCGGCCTTCGCCGGCTCGCGGGTGAGCGTCCCGTTCAAGCCGGGCCGGGCGGGGCTCTACATCGTCGGCTACCAGTTGGCGTCCAGCGACGGGCACCCGGTCTCCGGCGAGGTGCGGTTCACCCTGACCACCGGCACCCCCGCCGAGTCGCCGACGGGCGCGGGCACCGCCGGCCCGAGCGCCCCGGCGTCGGCCGTACCGCCTCCGTCCGGCGCCGCGCCGACCTCGGCCGCGCCCGATCCGACGGGCGCGGGCACGCCGGGGTCCCCGGTGCCCGCGGCGAAGGAGAGCGGCGACGCGGCCGGGCGCGGCTGGCTGTGGGCGCTCGGCGTCGTGCTTCTCCTGGCCGCCCTCGCCGCCGGCCTGCTGCTGCGCCGCCGCTCCGCCCGCCGCTGACCGGCACGAGCCCGGGACGCCTCAGCGCCCGGAC
>NZ_JBEZEV010000056.1:0-41463 GCF_040649055.1 Micromonospora sp. NPDC049060 | reverse complement strand
CCCTCAACGCCCTGATCCTCGCCTACGGCGACCGGATCGCCATCTAAGAATCTCGATCACACCACAGGCTCAAACACGGAAATCGACACACTCCCTCAGGTGATGCCGAGCAGTGCCAGCGGGCGGGTGCTGTCGCGGGCGTGATGCCGGTTGGCGGCGGCGATGTTGGTGGCCCCGCCCAGGCGTAGGGCGCCGATGGCGGCGTTGCGTAGGGCGGCCATGACCTCGGGTCCGGTGCCGGTGCGGATCTGGCTGCGGTCTTCGTCGTAGGTGACGTCGCGGACCCAGTGGATCTTGTTTTCGATCGACCAGTGGCCGCGGATCCACGCGGCCAGTTGTGCTGGTGTGGCCTGGTGGACGCGGAGGTCGGTGATGGCGTAGACGGTCTCAGTGGTGAAGCGTTTCGGCTGGTCGAGGCGGCGTCTGCGGCGGCGGATCTGGATGGCTTGGGCGGCGTGTGGGAAGTCGATGCCGGTGGAGATCGTCAGGATCTTGCAGCTGCGGATTTCGCGGCGGCCGTGTCCGCGGTCGGTGTCGCGGGTGGCGTCGGGGACTGCCCGCCAGGCGCACTGGTCCACGAACCCCTCGTCGAGCAGGCAGACTTCGACCGCGCCCAGGACATGCTGCACCGGCGCGCCCGTACCGCCACCTCGCCGAAGCGGACCCACCGATCCCGCCACCCCTACATCTTCAAGAGCCTGGTTCACTGCGGCATCTGCGGCCGCAAGATGCAGGGCCAGCACTCCCACGGCGTTGCCTACTACCGCTGCCGCTTCCCGCAGGAGTACGCCCTGGCCAACAAGGTCGACCACCCCCGCAACGTGATCATGCGCGAAGACGTACTGATAAAACCCTTGGATACCTGGCTGGTCCAGGGCTTCGGGCCGTTGCACCGCCGGCACACCATCGCCACGCTCCTCGACCAGGCCCACACCGACATGCCACCCGCGGCCGCAGTCACACCGGAAGGACCCAGCGTCGCCGAATGCGACGCAAAGCTCTCTCGCTACCGCGCGGCACTCGACGCCGGCGCTGACCCCGCCGTGGTGGCCGGCTGGATCGCCGAGACTCAGGCAGAACGGCAACGCGCCGCGCAACGCCACCAAGCGCCGGCCGAAGAAGAAGCCCGCACACCCGCTCGCCTCAGCGAGGATCAGATCATCACCGCTGTCGAGGAACTCGGAGACCTCGTGGACGCCCTGCGGGACGCAGAGCCGGAACACAAGCTGGAGGTCTACCGCAGCCTCGGACTGCACCTGTCGTACGACCCGGAAACACAAACGGTGCGGGCAAGTGTTGACCTTGCCGCGCACCGTTGGGATTCGGTTCGTGTCCGAGGGGGGACTTGAACCCCCACGCCCTATACGGGCACTAGCACCTCAAGCTAGCGCGTCTGCCATTCCGCCACCCGGACCTACTCGTCCAGCCTACCGTGTCGACCAAGGCGATCTTCCACCCGTCGGCCGCCCTGGTGGGCCGCACGGGGAGTTACTGTACACGGCCCGGGTGGATCATGCACATCAGCTTCCGGCCGATGGGTCGCCGCAGGTCGGACGGGTGACCGGACCCGTGTGAGCCGCAGCCAACCGGTGGACCTGGGTAGCGTCCGACAGGCCTCACGCGGCAGCATGGCCACGTGTCCCATCCCTCTCCCCTGGCCGCCGTGCAGCACCGGGCGCTCGCCCTGCGCGCAGCGGGCGATCTCTACTCCGCCCGTCGACTGCTCAACGACGCCGTCGGCTCCGCCCGGCCGCCGTACGGCAAGGACCACCCGGATGTGCTGAGCACCGCGCACCTGCTGGCCCGCCTGCACCGGGAGGCGGACGACCCGGGTGCCGCCCGGCGCGTGCTGGAGGAGGCGTTCGCCGCCGGCGAGCGCCTCTGGCCGCCGTCCGACCCGCTGATGCTTGCGCTCTCCTTCGAGCTGGCCGCCGTGGCGGACGAGCTGGGCAACCGGCACGAGGCACGCCGCAACTACACCCGCGTCGCCACCCTCGGGCCCGCCGTGCTCGGCGCCGACCATCCTGCGGTACGCACGGCACGGCAGTATCTCGGCGACGCCGCTCCCGCCCCTCAACCCGCCCCGCCGGCCGCGCGGCCCGCCATGTCCGCGCTCTCCGAGCCGACGATGTCGCTGGCGGTGCTCTCCACCACCTGGCGGCCGCACGAGCCCGCCGCGGCCGTTCCCCCGCAGCCGCCCGCCGCGCAGCCGACGCCGCACCTCGCGAGCGCCCCGCCGGCCGCCCCGTACACCCCGCCGATCCCGCCGCCGCCACCCGTTCCGGGCGTACGCGGCGTGGGACGCGCCACCCCCGTCGCCCCGGCGCCGCACCCTGCGGCGTCCCCGCAGCCGCCCCACCCGGCCGGCCACGCGGCGCAGATGCCGCCCGCGCCGCCGCAGCCGTATCCGGCCCCGCCGCAGGGCGCCCAGATTCCGCCCCCGCCGGTGGTGCCCGCCCCGCCCCGGCAGGCGTGGACCCCGCCGCCGCCACCCCACGTGCCGGCCCCGCCGCAGGCACCGCATGCCCCCGGGCGAGGGCAGGCCACCCCGTACGCCGCCCCGCCGCAGCGGATCCCGCCACCACCGACGATCCCGCCGCCGCCGGTCGTGCCCGCGCCACCGGGGCCGGCCCGTGCCGCCGTACCCCCGCCTCCGGCGGTGCCGCCCTCGGCGCAGTCGCCGTACGCCCCGGCGGTGCCCATCCCGCCGCCCCCGGTCGTACCGTCGGCGTCCACCGCCGCCCCGGCGCACCCTCAGGTGCCGTCGGCTCCCGTACCGCCGCCCCCGGTCGTCCCGGCGCAACGCCCCGCACCGGCGTCACCGCAGTCTCCCTGGGCGCCGACCCCACCGCCGGCGATGCCGGGTCCCGCCACGCCCGCGCCGCAGCGCCCGCCGCGTCCCGCTCCGCCTGCGACGGCCGGGGTGGCCTCCGTCGTTCCGGCCCCGAGGACGGCGCAGCCGCCGGCCCCGCCAGCGCCGGCGGCCCCGGTGTCGGCTCCGCCTGCCGTGCCGCCACCCGCTCCGCCGCTGCCGCGTCACGCGGCCTCCGCTCCCGTCGTCGCGCCGGAGCCGTTCGCCCCACCCGTGCCGGCCGCGCCGAAGCCGCCCACCCCATCCGCGCCGGCCACGCCGGAGCCAGTCGCCCCATCCGCGCCGGCCGCGCCGGAGCCGCCCGCACAGGCGAGGGCTACGGTGCCCCCAACGGGACCCGCCGTTGCGCCGCGACACCGGGCCGCTGACGAGGTGTCCCCGATCGTCGGCCCGTCGGCCGGAGCTGCGTCACCGTCGAGCACCACGCCGTCCGGAGCCGCGGCCCCGTCGAGCACCACGCCGCCCGCAACGACAGCGGGGCCCGCCGCCCAACCGTTGTCCTCCACCGGTGCGACCAGCGCTGCGGCACCCGGACCGGGCAAGCCGGCTCCCGAGCCCGCCGCGCCGGACGGCCGGTCCTCGCGGCTGACCGGCTCCGTCGACGAGGCCCCGCGCGCATCCGCCCCGGAGGCGACCGCCCCGGCGTCGGAGGCGGCGCCGCCGGAGGCGCCGGAGCGTCCGGCGGGGCCGGCGCCCGGATGGGCCAAGCCGACCATCCAGGTCAAGCAGATCGAACCGCTGCTCGCCGAGGAGATCGCTCGCGCCGCCGGCACTCCCGCCGGGCCGGATGCTCCGGTCAGCCCCGCCCGGTCATCCGAGACGCCACCGCTCGACACGCCACCGGCAGCGGCACACGCCGCGCCGATCAGCGCACCGCCAGTCAGCGCACCGCCGTCGTCCTCCGTCAGCGCGCCACCGACGCCTCCGGTCAGCGCACCGCCCGCGCAGCACCCGACGAGCAGCCCGCCCGTCAGCGCACCGCCGGCGCATCCGACGAGCAGCCCACCATTCAGCGCGCCGTCCGCACATCCGACGAGCAGCCCGCCGTTCAGCGCGCCGTCCGCGCACCCGACGAGCAGCCCACCGTTCAGCGCGCCGCCCGCGCACCCGACGAGCAGCCCACCCTTCAGCGCGCCGCCGCGCGGCGTCAGTACGCCGCCGGTTCCCCCCTTGCCGCCGATCCCGCCCCCGCCGTCGGTGATGCCACCGCCGGTCAGCGCGCCGCCAGCTGTTCAGCCGCCGGTGAGCGCGCCACCCGGGGTTCAGCCGCCGGTGAGCGCGCCACCCGGGGGCCAGCCGCCGGTGAGCGCGCCGCCGTGGAGCATGTCCGCGCCGCCGTGGAGCAGCACGGCTCCCCCGCAGGCGCTCACGGGCGCGCCGACCGACGCCGACACCGACGCCGAGCAGCCGGACGTCGAGGAGGAGTTGGAGCGGGCCGAGTCGCAACGGCAGCGGGAGGAGGTGGAGCAGCCGGAGCCGGAGCGGGAGCGGGTCGACGACCTGCCGCCGGCGTACCTCGACATCGACGAGACGTTCCCGATGAAGGCGCAGCCCGTACGGACCCGGGCGACGGCCGAGCGCCCCGCGCAGCAGCAGGTGCCGGCCTTCCCGCCGCCGCCGGCGTACCCGATGATGCCGGAGCCCGAGGAGGGCGGCCGGAACCGTACGGCGGTCATCGTCGCGGTCGTCGTCGCGGTCCTGGCCGTGGTGGCGCTCGTCGGCGTGGGCGTGCTGGTGCTCAACCGGGACGCGGCGCCGCCGGCGGGACCCGGCTCGCCGTCGGCCGCCGCGCCGTCCGCGTCGGCGGCCGGCCCGCCGCCGGGCGGGCTGACGCTGAAGGACGACTCGGCGACGATCACCCTGAACTGGACGGACCCGGCGGGGGGCGGGGTGCCGTTCATGGTGGCCGGCGGCCGGACCGGCCAGGCGCTGGGTGTGATGGCCACGGTGGACCCGGGCCGGACCAGCTACACGGTCAACGGGCTGAACTCGCGGGTGGACTACTGCTTTACGGTGCTGGCGGTCTACTCGACGGACTCGTTCGCCACGTCCGGGCAGGTCTGCACTGAACGGGAGGGCGACACGCCGTCGAGCTGACCGGACACCACGGCGCGGCGCACACGCTCGGTGTCCACAGGGGGACGGTGCGGGTTCCCATGCCCCCGACCCGGCCATATGATGGCACCCGGCTCAGGGGAGGGTCGCCGTCATGGCGTGCCACCTGCCAGGGACGACACGGGAGGCAGCCGGTAGTGGCCACCATCGACGACGCCGGGCACGCCGGCACCGGCCCCCCGCGTCCCCGGCCCCGCCGGATGCGCGGCGGGGTCGTCACCATCGCGACGGTAGCCGCGCTGCTGGCCGCCATGGGGCTCACCGTCCACGGCCTCGGCGCGGCGGACAACGCGGTGGCGAGCCACGACGCGAGTTCATGGCTGTGGAGCGCCGCGCGCAGCGAGCTGGCCCGCGTCAACGGGATCACCGCGCGGGTCGACACCCGCGTCGGGGTCCCGGGCGCCCGGCGGCACCCGGTGCAGGTCACCCAGACCGACCGGCTGCTGGTCCTGCGGGACCTGAACACCGGGCAGGTCAGCTCGCTGGACCTGGCCACCCTCCAGATCACCGCGACCACCCGGACGACCCCGGGGCTCGGCGTCAACGTAGCCCTGCACGAGGACGCGGCGTTCGTCGTCGACGCCGTGCAGGGCGTCGTCCGGCAGCTCGACCCGCGGTCGCTGACCCCGATCGGCGAGCCGGTGCGCTACCCGCCGGGCATCACCGGAGGATCCTTCGACGGCGAGGGCCGCCTGTGGATCGCGGTGCCCAGCGAGGGCACCGTCTCGGCGGTCACCGCCGCGCCGCTGCCGTCCGCGCCCGCGTCGGCGGCCCCCGCCGGGGCCGGCCTCAGCCCGAAGAAGGTCGAGACGTACGACGTCGCGGACGCCAGCCACGAGTTGGTCGTCTCCACCCTGGACGACGGCGTCGCCGTGCTCGACCGCACCGCCGGGACGCTGGTGCGGGTGCAGGGCGGCAAGGTCCGGACGACGACGCTGACGATGGCCGCGCCAGGCGCGCTGCCGGAGCGGACGAGCGGGCCGGACGTGCCCGTGACGGTGCCCGGCGAGCGGCGGGTGCACGTGGTCGACAGTGGTGGCGCGGTGCGGGCATTCACGGTGCCGGGCGCGGGCGACAAGCTCAGCCCGGCTGTGGCGTGGGCCGGGCGGTACTACTGCGCCGACGAGGCGTCCGGCACGGTCTACGCGTTCGACTCCGGCGGCCAGCTCGTCGACACCATCCGGGGCCGGGGCACCGGGCCGCTGGAGCTGGAGGTGCGGGAGAACCACCTCTTCATCAACGCCCCCGACTCGGCGACCGCGCAGGTGGTGGACGACAAGCACCAGGTCCGCGAGGTCGACAAGTACGCCAACGACGTGCTCGGCGGCGACCCGCCGCCGGCTCCCCCGCCGCCGCCCCCGCCGAAGAAGCCCGAGGTGGGCAAGCCGGGCGCGCCGCGCGGCGTCACCGCCGCCGCCGGCAACGCGCAGGCCCGGGTGAGCTGGCGGCCGGCTCCGGCCAACGGGGCGGAGATCGTCCGGTACGTGGTGCAGGGCGCCGGCCAGCGCGTACAGGTGGGCGCCAACCAGCGGGCCGTGGAGATCAAGGGCCTGACCAACGGCGAGACGTACCGGTTCTCGGTGCACGCGGTCAACGCGAAGGGCGACGGTCCCGCGCGCACCAGTAACCCGGTGACGCCGACGGCCGCGGTGCCGGACCCGCCGGCCGCCGTCACCGCCCAGGAGCGCCCGGACGGCACGGTGCTGGTGAAGTGGCCGGCCGCCAACGGGCAGGGCAACACCATCGCGAAGTACGTGGTCACGGCCACGTCGGCGGGCACCAACGCCCCGGCCGGCGAGTCCCGCAGGACGGAACTGGTGGTGCCGGCGGGCGAGTTGGAGTACGGCACGCAGTACGCGTTCACGGTGGTGGCGGTCAACGACCGGGGCGCCGGCTCGGCGGCCTCGCCGGTGAGCAACACCGTCGTGCCGTACGCGCCGCCGGAGCGGCCGACCGACCTGCGAGCGACCACTGTGGCCGACCGGCCGGGCGCCGTCGCGGTGCAGTGGTCTCCGGCGGTGGCCAACGGCCGGCCGGTGACGAAGTACGTCGTGGACGTGGGCGGGCGCAGCAGCGAGGTGACCGACACCCGGGCCACGGTGGACGGGTTGGGCAACGGCCAGAACGTCACCGTGAAGGTGCGGGCGGTCAACGAGGCCGGGCCCGGCCCGGAGGCCACCGCCACGGCCCGCACGGTGGCCGAGCCCCGCGTCACCGTGACGGGCTCCTCGGCGACCGCCACGTCGGCGACGGTGACGTTCACCGTGGACGCCGGCGGCGGCAAGGCGACCTGCTCGCTGAGCACGAGCGGCGAGCCGGCGAAGACCGGCAACTGCTCCAGCATCACGATGACGGGCCTGACCCCGGGCACGGCGTACACGTTCACCGTGACCGCGAGCAACGCCGCCGGCAAGGGCACCGGCACCCGCGCCCAGGCGACCGACGCCCTCTACGGCATCGCGACCTGCAAGAACGGGCCCGACGGCGACCAGCGGACCTACTGTGACAGGGAGGTCGACGGCCGCAACGGCAACGAGGTCTTCAAGGTCACCCGGCAGGACAACGACCAGCAGGCCGGCTGGGCGAAGCCCGGCACCCGGCTGAAGGCGTACTGCAAGAAGTCGGGCGAGAACGTCGACTCCTGGATCTACAACAACCAGAAGCAGAGCACCTGGTGGGTGCAGGTCGACTTCAAGGGGAAGAACTACATCCCCTGGGCCTGGCTCAACCTGGAGGGCGGCGACGACATCAAGGACCTGCCCACCTGCTGACCCACCCAGGCAAGGAGCACCACCCGCGTGAACACTCCGGAACCGCTCACCCAGCCGGAGGTGCAGGGCTTCGCCGCCCTCGCCGCCCGGCTGGCCGAGAACGTCAACGCGGTGGTGCTGGGCAAGCCCCAGGTGGTCCGGCTGGCGCTGACCGCGCTCTTCGCCCAGGGGCACGTGCTGCTGGAGGACGTGCCGGGGGTCGGCAAGACCACCCTGGCCCGGGCCGTCGCGGCGACCGTGAAGGGGCAGTGGCGGCGCATCCAGTTCACCCCCGACCTGCTCCCCTCCGACGTGTCCGGGGTGACGATCTTCAACCAGGCCACCCGGGGCTTCGAGTTCCACCCGGGCCCGGTCTTCGCCAACATCGTGATCGCCGACGAGATCAACCGGGCGTCGCCGAAGACCCAGTCGGCGCTGCTGGAGGTGATGGAGGAGCGCACCGTCACCGTCGACGGGGTCCGGCATCCGGTGCCGCAGCCGTTCCTGGTGGTGGCCACCCAGAACCCGGTGGAGATGGACGGCACGTACCGGCTGCCCGAGGCCCAGCTCGACCGGTTCCTGGTGAAGCTCTCCGTCGGCTACCCCGACGAGGCGGTCGAGGTGGAGGTGCTGCGCGGGGCGACGGTCCGCTCCCCCGAGGCGCTGACGGCGGTCACCGACACGGCCACCGTCGGGGAGATGGTCCGCATGGCCCGCCGGGTGCACATCGCCGAGCCGCTCTACGCGTACGCGGTGCGGCTGGCCGCGGCCACCCGCACCCATCCGCAGGTGCGGGTCGGCGTCAGCCCCCGGGGCGTGATCGCGCTGACCAGGGCGGCGTGCGCGTACGCGCTTATCGACGGGCGGGGCTGGATCATGCCGGAGGACCTGAAGACCCTGGCCGAGCCGGTCTTCGCGCACCGGCTGCTGCTCACCCCCGACGCGCAGGTGCGCGGGGTGACCGCCGCCGAGGTGCTGCGTCAGGCGGTCGCCTCGGTTCCGGTGCCGCTCCCCTCGGGCCAGCCGGCCCCGGTCCAGGGCTGACCGGCGACGCCGGTGTCCGCGCTCACCGCCCGGTGTGTCGGGCTGCTCGTCGCCGCCGTCGTGCTGCTCGGCGTCGGCTTCCGCTTCGCGTACCCGGAGCTGACGCTGCTCGGGGCGGCGGCCGGCATCGCCGTCGGCTACGCCGTGCTGAGCGCGGCGTGGCGGCCCCGCCTGGAGGTGACCCGCAGCGCCGACCCGGACCGGGTGGCGCGGGGCGAGCCGGCCGCGATGACCCTGACGGTGCGCAACGCGGGGCGGCTGCGGGCGGCGAGCCTGGTGGCCGAGGACCGGTGCGGGGACCGGTCGGTCCCGGTGCCGCTGCTGCGGCTGCGACCGGGCCGGGGCACCACGGTCCGCTACGAGGTGCCGACCGCCCGCCGGGGCGTGGTGCCGGTGGGGCCGCTGCGGGTGACCCGGCGCGACCCTCTCGGCCTGGTGGCGCTGGCCCGCCCGTACGGCGGCACGGTGCCGGTCTGGGTGCACCCGCGCGTGCACCCGCTGAACGCGGTGCCCACGGGGGCGGGGCGCAGCCTGGACGGCCGGGTGGACAAGGTGCCGCACGGGTCGATCACCTTCGACTCGCTGCGTGAGTACGTGGTCGGTGACGAGCTGCGCCGGGTGCACTGGCGGACCAGCGCCCGGGTGGGCGAGCTGATGGTGCGGGAGAACGTGGACACCAGCCTGCCCCGGATCGTGGTGCTGCTCGACAACCGGGCGGCCGCCCATCCGGATCGCCTGGACGGGGTGGCCGAGTCGTTCGAGTCGGCGTGTGAGGCCGCCGCCTCGGTGCTGGTCGCCGCGTACCGCGAGGATCTGCCGGTGGTGCTGCTGCTGGTCGCGCCGGAGCCGGCGGGCGGCGACGCGGCGGCGCAGGGGCCGCTGGACCGGCTCGCGGCGGCGGAACTCGCCGACGGGGGCGACCTTCAGCCCGCCACCGGCCGGCTGCGGCGGGAACGGCTCGGCGACACGCTGGTCTTCCTCACCGGGCCGGGCGGCCGGGAGGACCTGGGGACGGTGGGCGCGCTGCGGGCCGCGTACCCGTCGGTGGTGGTGGGGGTCTTCGGGGCGACGGAGCCGGCGCCGTCGGGCGCGGCCGGCCTGGTGGTGATCGACGCCGCGGACGGGGCGGCGTTCGCCGCCGAGTGGGACGGGGTGCGCAGGTGGTGACGGTGGCCGACGGTCAGGCGGGGCGGAGCACCGGCGGCGGAGCTGGCGACGCCGCCGGGCCGTCCGGGGTCGGCGGCGGAGCTGGCGACGCCGCCGGGCCGGCCGGTGGCGGTGGGGTCGCCCGGGTGGCGCGGGCGCTGCGGGCGGTCCCGGTGCCGCTGGCGCTGATCGCGATGATCGGCCTGGCCGGCGCGGTGCTCGGCCGGGTCTACGCCGGCCCGCTGCTGACCTGGCTGGTGCTCGGGGCGGCGGTGGGCTCGGTGCTGGTCAGCGTGGCCGCCCGCCGGCTGCCCTCGTGGCTGGTCGCACCCGTGTCGGTGCTCGCGATGGCCGGCTGGACGGCCTGGTCGCTGCGGCTCACCGCGACCCGCGCCGAGCTGCCCGGGGGCCTGGCCGAGGTGACCGCGGACGCCGCCGCGAACGGCATCCCCCGGCTGCTGACGGCGATGATCCCGGTGGAGCCGACCCCCGACACGGTGCTGGTGCCGCTGGTCGCCGCGTGGCTGGCCGGTCTCGCCGGGGCGGAGATGGCGATGCGGGCGGGTCGGGTGCTGCTCGGCTACCTGCCGCCGGTGCTGCTCTACGCCGCCGCGCTCTACGTGGTCGGCCCGAACGCCGATCCCGCGATCGGGCCGACGCTGGCCCTCGTGGCCGTGGCGGTGCTCGGCCTGGCGGTGCCGCCGCGCGGGGCGGCCGGCGCCGACGCGGCCGCCGGGCTGGCCCCGGCGGTCCGCGCGGCCGTCCGGGCCCGGCTCGCCGCCGCCTCCGCCGCCGGCCTCGCGGTGGTGGTCGGCCTCGTCGCGCTGCTCGGTCCGCTGCTCGCCGGCCAGGTCGACGGCCGGCCGGTGGACCCCCGGCGGTACGTCGAGCCGCCGCAGGTGGAGACCCTCGACGAGAACCCGCTCATCCGGATATCCGGTTGGGCGCTGAACCCGGGCCAGCAGCTGCTCGAGGTGCGTACGCAACGGTCGGGCCCGCCGGGTTCCGTGCCGGCCGAGGAGCCGGGGCCCACCCCCGGGCCGGGTGCCGCCGCACGCCCGGTGCCGATCCGGCTGGCGGTGCTCAGCGACTACGACGGGGTGACCTGGCGGGTCGGCGCCACGTACCGCAACGCGGGGCGGATCCTGCCCGTGACGGCACCGGCGGCCGACAGCACCGTGGAGACGGTACGGCAGGAGATCACCGTCGCCGGGCTGAGCGGCCGGCTGCTGCCCGCCGTCGCCACCCCACGCCAGGTCACCGGCGCCCGGGTGGCGTACGACCCGACGACCGGGACGCTCATCCGCCCGGAGGGCCTGACCCCGGGGCTGCGCTACGGCGTGACGTCGGCGCTGGAGACGCCCGACTTCAACCTGCTCGCCACGGCGGACGTGCCGGCCGGCGAGGAGGTGGCCCGGGTGCTGCGGGTCGCCGACGGGGTGCCGGAACCATTGCGCCGGCTCGCCGCCCAACTCGCCGAGTCCAACGGCGCCCCGTACGCGCGGGCCGCCGCCGTGGAGCAGTTCCTCGCCGAGCACTACCGCCTCGTCGCGGACGCGCCCAGCGGGCACGCGTACCCGAACCTGAACTTCTTCCTCTTCGGACCCCGCAACGCCGGCGGGCAGCGGGGCACCTCCGAGCAGTTCGCGGCGGCGTTCGCCGTGCTGGGCCGGCTGACGGGGCTGCCGACCCGGGTGGTGGTGGGCTTCCGTGCCGCCGGCGACGGTCCGGTCCGGGCCGGCGACGCGTACGCCTGGCCGGAGGTGCTCTTCGAGGGGCTGGGCTGGGTGCCGTTCGACCCGCTGCCCAGGCCCGACGAGGAACCGCGCCCGGTGGAGGAGGACTTCCGCCCCACGCCGGAGGAGCCGCCCCCGTCGGAGGTGCCGGAGCCCACGGTCGAGCCGACCGTGTCGCCGGAGCCGGTGGTCGCGCCGGGCGGGCCGGCCGGCTCCGGTGGACCGTCGGCGGCGCTGCTGGTCGGCGGCGGGACGGGCGGCATGCTGCTGCTGGTCGCGGCGGCGCTGCTCGCCCTGCTGACGATGCGCCGGGCGCTGACCCGGGCGCGGCTGGAACGGGGCGACCCCGGCCAGCGCATCGCCGGCGCCTGGCGGGAGGTGACCGACGCGCTGCGGCTGGCCGGGCACCCGGTCGGCGGGGACCTCTCCGCCTCCGAGGTCGCCGCCCACGCCCGCGCCGTGCTCCCCGTCGCTGACGCCAGGACCGGAACCGGCACCCCGGCCGACCCCGCCGGCCCTGACCCGGCCGGCGCAGGCCGGCCGGGCAGCGCGGCGGGCGAGGGGGATCTCGACGCGCGGTTGGTGGGCCTGGCCGGCCTGCTCAACCAGGTGGCCTTCGCGCCGGGAACGGCCACCGCCGAGCAGGCCGCCGTGGCCGTCACGACGGCTGGCGACTACGTCGCGCGGTTGCGCGCCGCCCGCCCCTGGTGGCGCCGCATCCTGTGGGCCGTCCGCCCCGGTCCGCTGCGCTGGCCCCGCTGAGCCTTCGACGGGCTGGTCGCCCGCGACGCCACCAGCGGCGTCCCGACGCGTCTGCCCGTCAACCGGACGGCCAGTGGGATTTTGCACTCACAGTGCACTTGTCTCGGGTTCCGCGCCTGCCTAGCGTCAGCTCATGCCTGATTCCTGGACGTTCGCCGTGGCCCGTGACGACCTGGGCCGGACCACGATCACCGAGGGCGCGACGCCCGCACTGGCCGACGGCGAAGCGCTGCTGCGGGTGGACCGCGTCGGCCTCACCGCCAACAACGTGACCTACGCGGTGCTCGGCGACGCGATGCGGTACTGGGAGTTCTTCCCGCCCGGCCCCCGCGGGCTCGGCCCGCAGTGGGGACTCCCGCCACTGTGGGGCTTCGCCGAGGTGGTCGCGTCGACGGTCGACGGGGTCACCGCCGGGCAGCGGGTCTACGGCTACCTCCCGCCGGCGGGTCACCTCCTGCTGCAACCGGACCGGGTGGACGCGTCCGGATTCCGCGACGCGAGCGGACACCGAGCCGACCTGCCCTCGCCGTACAACGTGTACCGGTCGACCACCGGCGACCCGGCGTACCGGGAAGACCAGGAGGACCTGCTGGTCCTCTTCCGGCCGCTGTTCTTCACCTCCTTCATGCTGGCCGACCAGGTGGTCGACAACGACTTCCACGGGGCGGCGACCCTGGTGCTGTCGTCGGCGTCCAGCAAGACCGCGTACGCCGCCGCGTTCGAGCTGCACGGCCGGGGCCCTCGCCTGGTCGGGCTCACCTCCCCCGGCAACCTCGCGTTCACCCGGTCCCTCGGCTGCTACGACGACGTCCTCACCTACGACGACATCGCCGCCCTCGACGCCGTACCGACCGTCTATCTCGACCTGTCGGGGGCGCCCGCCATCCGCGCGGCCCTGCGGCGGCACCTCGGCGACCGGCTCGTACGGGACGTCGCGGTCGGGCTCACCACCCAGATCCCGAACGCCGACGCCGCCGACGAGGTGTTCTTCGCCCCGGTGCAGATGCGCAAGCGCCGCCGGGACTGGGGGCGCGACGGGCTCGACCAGCGGTTCGCCGACGCCTGGCGACGGTTCACGGGAGTCGTCAGCGGGTGGCTCGACGTCCGGGTCGACGCCGGCCCCGACGCTCTGGAGCGCGCCTGGCTGGAGGTGCTCGCCGGCCGGACGCCGCCCCGCGTGGGTCAGATCGTCCGCCTGTGAGCGAGCCCCGCGCGCAGCCTGGTCGGTACGGGCCGGCGCCCCTGGGCGGCTACGAGCCGAGGTAGTGCAGGATCGCGAGGACCCGGCGGCTGTAGCCGGTCACGTGGGAGAGGTCGAGCTTGTCGAAGATGGTGTTGATGTGTTTCTCGACCGCGCTCTGCGACACGTGCAGGCGTTCGGCGATGGCGGCGTTGGTGTGCCCCTGAGCCATGTGGTGCAGCACGTCGCGTTCCCGTGGGGTGAGGCGGTTGAGCGGGTCGCTGTGGCTCGTGGCGGACATGAGCTGCCGGACGACCTCGGGGTCGAGCGCCGTGGCACCAGCGGCGACGCGGTCGAGTGCGTCGAGGAAGTCCTCGACCTGGGCGACGCGGTCCTTCAGGACGTAGCCGACGCCTTCGGACCGATCGGCGAGGAGCTTCGCGGCGTAGCGCTTCTCGACGTACTGGGACAGGACGAGCACGGCGACGTGGGGCCACCGGCGGCGGATCTCCAGCGCGGCCCGCAGTCCGTCGTCGGTGTTGGTGGGCGGCATGCGGACGTCGGTGACGACGACGTCGGGACGGTGCTCTTCGACGGCGGTGACGAGCTGGTCGGCGTCTGCGGCGGCGGCCAGCACCTGGTGTCCCTCGTCGGCGAGGAGACGGACCAGCCCCTCGCGGAGCAGGGTGGAGTCTTCGGCGAGGACTATGCGCACGGCAGCTCCGCTCGGATCGTCGTGGGGCCCCCGGGCGGGCTGTGCACGTCGAACCGGCCGTCGAGCGCGGCCACCCGGCGGGCGAGTCCCTGTAGGCCACTGCCGTGCGGGTCGGCGCCGCCGACGCCGTCGTCGCGTAGGCGCATCTCGATCGTCGTCCCCCGCGCCTCGATGTCGATGGCGACCAGGGAAGCCCGGGCGTGTTTGGTGGCGTTGGTGATGGCTTCGCAGGCGACGAAGTACAGCACGGTCTCGATCGCCCGGGCGGGCCGGACTGGCACGTCGTAGCTGATCCTGACGGGGGTCGCCGATCGTTGCGCCACCATGCTCAGCACCTCGTCCAGGGTGGTGTGGTCGAGTGCGGCGGGGTAGACCCGCCAGGCAACGTCCCGCAGCTCGTCGATGGCGCGTTGGGCGTCCTCGTGGGCCTGGGCGAGCAGCGCCCCCGCCTTGTCGGGGTCGCGGCTGCGGCGCGCCCGCCCGAGCAGCATGCCGAGGGCGACGAGGCGTTGTTGCAGCCCGTCGTGCAGGTCGCGTTCGATGCGCTGGCGCTCGGCGTCGACCGCGGCGATCACGCCGGCCCGGCTGACCGCCAGCTCGCTGATCCGCCGCTGCAACGCCTGGCGCGTGTGGGATTCGAGCAGGTTGCGGGCAAGCCAGCGGTCCAGTGTGGCCACGCTGGCCATCGCCTGGAGGTTCACGACCAGCAGGGCGGTCCCGATGAGCCCCTGTGACAGGAAACCGGCCAGGCTCATGGTGCCCGCCACGAAGGATCGCACCACGATGGCGGCGAGCACGGCGCCGACCACGAGCAGGCCGACGGTGAGCACGCCGAGCGCCGCCGGTAGGAGCCGGGCGGCGAGATAGCCGAGCACCCGCGGTCCGCTCGCCCGCACCGGTGGCGGGGCTGGTTCCAGGGCCATGTCGGCCAGGCGGCGCCGCTCCCACTCGGCGACGCGTCGGGCGTACCGGACGGTGGTGGCGCCGACGCGGCGGCGCGCTGCCGGCACCGGCGAGACCGCGACCACGGCGAGCCCGGCGAAGAGCAGGAACAGCGACTCGGCCCCGGCGGTCAGGACGCCGACCGCCACGCCCGCCACCGGCCGGCCCCTGCGGGCCACGGCGCCGCTCCACGACCGCCGACCGTGCGTCGCGCGCTCTGGCACCGGTTCCTCCCTTCGTCGCTCGTGTCGTCCCGGGTCGGCGGCGGGCGGACGCGTGTCCGGCCGTCCGCCGCCGACCCGGCTACCGGTCACCGGCGACCATGATGACCTGCGTGTCGGCGTCGCTGTCGCGCGGTGTGGCATCGGTCCTGCGGCGGCCGGTGAGGAATCTCGGGGCCCACCAGTTCGCCTCGCCGAGCAGCCGCATGAGTGACGGCAGGACGACCGCGCGGATGATGGTGGCGTCGATCAGGATCGCGGCGGCGAGCCCCACGCCGAGTTGTTTGAATTCGACGATCGACAGGGTCGCGAAGATGCAGAAGACGGCGACCATGATGATCGCGGCACTGCTCACCGTGGACGCCGACGAGACGATGCCCTGCTCGATCGCCTGCCGGGTCGGCACGCCGCGCTGGACCGCCTCGCGGATGCGGCTCACGACGAACACGTGGTAGACCATCGAGAGCCCGAAGAGGATGACGAACAGCATCAGCGGCAGCCAGGACACGACCGCGCCGTTGGAGGTGAACCCGAGCAGGCCCTCCGCCCAGGTGTGCTGGAAGACCAGCACCAGCAGCCCGTACGAGGCGGCCACGGAGATCGTGTTGAGCAGGATCGAGGTCAACGCCACCACCACCGACCGGAACGTGACGAGCATGACGAGGAACGTCATGCCAAACACGAACGCGACGACCGGCGGCAGCGCCGCGGCCATGCGGTCGCGGAAGTCGGCGTCGCTGGCCGTACGGCCGGCCACCGCCCACTCGGTGTCCGGGACGGTGCCGACGGTCTGCGGCAGCAGCTCGTCGCGCAGCCGTCGCAGCGACAAGGTCGCCTCGCTGCTGTCGCTGGCGCCCGTCACCCGGACGGTGGCCAGGAAGACCGTGCCGTCGGCGGACCTGCGCACCGTCGGGGGGCGGCCCTGGGCGAACCGGCCGTCCCCCTCGATCCGCGAGGCGAGCTCGGCGATCTCCCGCTCGACGGCCGGCCCGCCCGCGGCGTCGGTGCGGATCGCGACGACGTGGCTGGTGCCCAGGTCGTTGCCCGGGAACGCCTGCGCCAGGCGGTCGTAGGTGCGCAGGATCGGGATCGAGCGGGGCAGGTCGGTGGAGGTCGGCCGCTTGAGGTTCATCTCCAGTGCGGCAACGGCGACGACGACCAGCACTCCGACGGAGAGTACGAACGTCGCCAGCGGCGCGCGCAGCGCCGGGCGCAGGACCACCGCCCAGAAGCGGCTGCGTGCCGCCCGCTGGATCCGCCGCCCCAGGAAGGGCACCCGTGGCCGGTCCACCCAGCGCCCGAGGATCACGAGGATGGCCGGCAGGACGGTGAGGGATCCGATCACCGCCACCCCGACGACCAGGATCGAGCCGGTCGCCATCGAGCTGAACGCGGTGTCGCCGACGAGGAACAGGCTGGCCATGGCGACCATGACGGCGATGCCGGAGACCAGTACCGCGTGCCCCGAGGTGGCGGCTGCGATCTCGACCGCGCTGCGATGGTCGCGCCCGCGCGCTCGTTCCTCCCGCTCGCGGCGCAGGTAGAACAGGGAGTAGTCGACACCGACCGCCAGGCCGATCAGCAGGATGATGCTGCTGACGAGTTCCCCGGCCGGGAAGATGTGCGAGGCGAACTGGGCCAGTCCCATGGCACCGGCCACGGCCGACAACGCCAGCACGACGGGCACTCCGGCGGCGATCAACGCGCCGAAGCTGAACAGCAGAATCACCAGCGCCACCGGCACGCTGATCAGCTCAGCCTTGACGAAGTCCGCTGCCAGCGTCTCGGTCAGCGCCTTCGACAGGGACGCCGACCCCACCTGTTCCACCCGCAGGTCGGGATGCCGCTGCTGTGCCTGCCCGGTGGTCTCCAGCAGCGGCCCGACCCGTGCGTCGGCGTCCTTGGCCACACCGGTCAGCTCGACCTCGATCAGCACCGCGTCGCGGCTCGGGGAGGTGACCGGGTCGCCGACCCGCGCCACCTCGGGCACCGCCCGCAGCCGCGCGGACAGGTCGGCCGCCACCGCCTGGGCACGTGGGAGGTCGAGACCGCCGGTCCGCGCCGTGATCAGCACGCTCTCCACCGGCGGAGCGTCGGGGAACGCGCCGGCCTGTTCGATGCGGTCCGCGCGGGCGAGTTCCCCGTGCAGGCTGTCCTGCGTGGTGGCCTTCACCGTGCCGACCAGGCTGCCACCGAACACGCTGGCCACCACGAAACACAGCCAGGCGGTGATCGCGAGCCAGGGATGGTTGGCGCTCCACCGGCCGACCCGCGTGGTGAAGGGCACCCGGACGGCGTGCCGCCGGCGGCGACCCACCGGTGCGCGGTCTCCGACGCCCGTCATCGGCCGTCCGCCGACCGGCGCGGGGTCCCGTACACCGTGCCGCGTACGGCCGGGTGTCCGGAGTGGACGTACGGCTCGACGGGCACGCCCGGCCCGAACCTGTCCGGTTCCACCCCGTTCCCCGTCGCCGGTCGCGGGCGGAGCGCCCTGACCAGCCGGGAGACGACGAAGTACCCGGCGGCGAGCGCGCAGGCCACGATGACGACCTTCTGGAACGTCCCGGCGTACGCCTCGACGGAGTGCCAGTTCTCCCCGAGCAGGTAGCCGGCCATCACGAACAGGGTGTTCCAGATGAGGCTGCCCAGCGTGGTGTAGAGCAGGAAGGTGGCGAGCGGCATCCGCTCCACACCGGCCGGGATGGAGATGAGGCTGCGGAAGATCGGGATCATGCGCCCGAGGAATACGGTCTTCGCCCCGTGCCGGGCGAACCACGCCTCGGTCCGGTCGATGTCGCTCACCTTGACCAGCGGCAGCCGCGCCGCGATCGCGCGGACCCGGTCGCGCCCGAGCGCGGCGCCGACGTGGTACAACACGACCGCGCCCACCACCGAACCGATCGTGCTCCAGAGGATCGCGGCGAACAGGTTCATCCTGCCCTGCGCGGCGGTGAACCCCGCCATCGGCAGGATCACCTCGCTCGGGATCGGCGGGAACAGGTTCTCCAACGCGACCGCCAGGCCGACACCGGGGGCGCCGAGCCCTTCCGTCAGATCGGTGACCAACCCGGTCAGGCCGCCCTGCGACGGATCAGCCTCCTCGGCCAACCGGCCGGCGTGCATCGACACCTGCGACAAACGGATCATGCCGATGACGCTATGAACTCGCCACGGCCCGGACCATGAGGTCGACCGCCGGCCTCAGCGGGCCGACCGCAACCGCCGGGGTGCGGAAAACCGCACCCCCACCGCCGGCCGGAGCAGGCCGGTCCCCGCACTCGACGTCGAGATGCTGCCGGGATGCGTGATCAGGGACGGGGCTCCTGGGAGCGGAGCCGGCGGACGAGTTTGCGCAGGCCGGACTGCCAGCCGTCCGGGTCCTCCGCCTTGCGGCGGGCGTAGTCGGCGACCTCGGGGTGCGGGAGGATCAGGAAGCGCTCCTCGGCGATGCCGGCGACCGCCGCGTCGGCGACCTGGTCGGCGGTGAGCACCGCGCCGGAGGCGGCCACGACCCGGGCGCCCAGGTGACCGGCGGCCAGCCCGTCGGCGAGCATGGGCGTGTCCACGCCCTGCGGGCACAGCGCGCTGATCCGGACGCCCTGGTCGCGGTAGGTGACGGAGAGCCACTCGGCGAAGCCGACTGCGGCGTGCTTGGTGGTGGCGTACGGGGCGTCGCCGACCGAGGTCAGCACGCCCGCCGCCGAGCAGGTGTGCAGCAGGTAGCCGCCGCCTCGGGCGAGCATCGCCGGCAGCACCGCGCGGGCCGCGTAGACGTGGGAGAGCACGTTGACCCGCCAGGCGCGGTCCCAGCCGGCGTCGTCGACCTCCATCCCGCCGCCGGAGGTGACGCCCGCGTTGGCGCAGAACAGGTCGATGCGCCCGTACCGCTGCTCGGTGTCGGCGACCAGCGCGCGGACCTGCTCCTCGTCGGTCACGTCCAGCCGGACGGCGTGGGCGACCGGGCCGAGGCCGTCGGCCACCGCGCGGGCCGCGTCGGCGTCGAGGTCGGCCACCACGACGGCGGCGGCGCCCTCGGCGGCGAAGCGGCGGGCCAGGGCGGCGCCGATGCCGCCGGCCCCACCGGTGATGATCACCACCCGGTCGGTGAGGTTCACCGCGACCCACCCCCGCCCAGGCGGGCGATCAGGTCCCCCAGCGCCGCCGCGCCACCGGCGGCGAGTTCGAGGGTGGGCAGCAGGGCCAGCACCGGTACGTCCACGCCGGCGTCGGCGTAGCGGCGGACCTGCTCGCGGCAGTGCTCCGGCGAGCCGTGCAGCACCAACGCGTCGACCACGTCGTCGGGCACCGCCGCGCCCGCGCCGCGCCGGTCCCCGGCGGCCCAGGACCGCCACATCGGCCCGAGCACCTCCTCCCGGCCGAGCCAGCGGTGGAACTCGGCGTACGCGGGGACGGTGAGGTAGCTGGTGATGAGCCGGCGGCCCAGGGCGCGGGCGTGCGCGGCGTCCTCGGTGGGGCAGACGAAGATCCGCGCGACCACCTCGAAGCCGGGGCGCCGCTGGCCGACCTCGGCGAGGGCCCGGGGCACGTCGGTGGCGGCGAGCCAGTTGAGGATGACGCCGTCGGCCTCGGCGCCGGCCAGCCGCAGCATCCCCGGGCGCAGCGCGGCGAGCAGCACCGGCGGCGGCACGGCCGGCTTGCGGTCCAGGGTGAAGCGGCGCACGGCGAAGGTGTCGTACTCCTCGTCGACGGTCTCCCCGGCCAGCGCCGCGCGCAGGAACCGCAGCACGTCGCGGGTGCGCCGGAACGGCTCCTCGAACGGCACGGCGTTCCAGTTGCCCACGACGACCGGCGAGGACGCGCCGATGCCGAGCGCGAACCGGCCCGGGGCGGCGTCGGCCAGCGCCGCCGCGCTCATCGCCAGCAGCCCCGGGCCCCGGGTGAAGACCGGCGTGATCGCGGTGCCCAGGCGCAGCCGGGGCTGCCAGGCGGCGGCGAGTGCCAGCGGGGTGAACGCGTCCGCCCCGTTGACCTCCGAAGACCACACGTCGGTGAAGCCGGCCCGGTCGAGGGCCGCGTAGATCGCGGCGTGCTCGGCGAGCGGGATGCCGTCCAGCGGCACAGTCATGCCCCATCGCGTCGTCATCGGTCGATGGTGCCCGCTCGCCGCGTCCCGGAGCAAGATCCTGTGACTTTCCCGGATACCGCGAGCCCGGCACCCCCGGGTGGTACGACTGCCTGATGGGCCCCGCAGCGAGTGGAGGCCGCTGACCGATGGCCGCCAGCGGCAGGCGACACCTCACGCTCCACACGAAGGACACGGGCAGGGCGACCTTCCTGGAGCTCTTCGACCTGGTCTTCGTCTTCGCGCTCACCCGCATCTCCGCCCGTGCGTTCGAGGATCTCGCCCTGGAGCCGGGGGGCAGCACCGGCTGGGCACCGCTCACCGGCGGCGGCAAGACCCTGCTGCTGCTCTTCGCGCTCTGGGCGGTCTGGCAGGGCACGGCGTGGACCACCAGCCGGTACGACCCGTACCACCTCTGGCTGCAGCTGGTGGTGATCATCGATCGTCTTCAGCGCCAGCGGCGTGCTGTGGATCGCCGGCGCGTTTCTGCCGAGCACCCCGCGGGTCGTGTGCTGGACGGCGGCCATCGCGGTCGAGTACGTGGCCGCGCGGCTCGGTTTCCCGGTGCCCGGGCTGGGCCGGTCCAGGACGTCGAAGTGGGAGATCGCCGGCGAGCACCTGGCCGAGCGGTACCAGCAGTTCTTCCTCATCGCGCTGGGCGAGACGATCCTGGTGGCCGGGTTCGCCTTCGACGCGGGCACTCACGATCTCGCCCGGACCACCGCCTTCGCGCTGGCGTTGGCCACCTCCATCGTCCTCTGGCGGATCTACGTCCAACGGGCCGGGCAGATCCTCGGCGAGGCGGTCAGCAAGGCCCGGCACCCGGCCGACCTCGGTCGGTCGGCGGCCGACACCCACCTGGTCATGGTGGTCGGCCTGACCGCCGTCGCGATCGGCTACGAACTGGCGGTCGAGCATCCGCTCGGCCAACCCGAGGCGTCCTGGATCGCGATGATCATCGGCGGGCCGGCGCTGTTCCTGCTCGGCCGGGCCCGCTTCGAGTACGAGGTGTTCGGCCGCGTGTCCCGGTCCCGGTGGATCGCGGCACTCGTGCTGCTGGCCGCCGTGCCCGTCCTGACGCACCAACCGCTGCTGGTGTCGGCGGCCCTGGTCGTCGTCGTGTTGACCGGGGTCGCGCTCGCCGACGCCCGTCGGGCCAGGGGTCGCCCGCCGGAGCCGGCGGCCCCACCGCTGTAGCCATCGACATGCAGGGATCTATACCCGGTGACGCGGGATAGTCTCCATGCGTGACCTTCTCGCTCGTCGCCCGCTCCGCCGACGGCCGCCACCACGGCGTCGTCGTGGCCAGCCGGTTCCTGGCCGCCGGCGCGCTCGTGCCGGCCGCCGAGGCCGAGGTCGGCGCGCTCGCCACCCAGGCGCACGTCAACCTCGCCTACCGCCCGCAGGGGCTGACGCTGCTGCGCACCGGGGTGGCCGCGGCCGACGTGGTGGCGGGGCTGGTCGCCGCCGACCCGGACCGGGACCACCGCCAGCTCGGCGTGGTCGCCGCCACCGGCGTGGGCGCGACCTGGACCGGGCCGAGCTGCCATCCCTGGGCCGGCGGCCAGGCCGGCGACGGCTGGGCGGCGCAGGGCAACATCCTGGTTGGCCCGCAGGTGATCGACGCGGTCCGGGACGCCTGGCTGGGCGGGGCCGCGCTGCCGTTCCCCGACCGGCTGCTGGCCGCGTTGCGCGCCGGGGACCAGGCCGGCGGCGACCGGCGCGGCCGGCAGAGCGCCGGGCTGCTGGTGGTCGAGCGCGGCGGCGGGTACGACGGCACCGGCGACGTGCTTGTCGACCTGCGGGTCGACGACCACCCCGATCCGGTGACCGAGCTGGGGCGGCTGCTCGCGGTGCACACCCTGCTCTTCGGCCGGCCCGACCCGGCCACCCTGCTCGACCTGACGGGCGCGGTCGCCGCCGAGGTCGGCGCGCTGCTGGGCGCGCTCGGTCACCCGGTCGACCCGGCGCGGCCGGAGGAGGCGCTCTTCTCCTGGGCCGGCCTGGAGAACCTGGAGGAGCGCCTGGTGCCCGGCCGGATCGATCCGGTCGTGCTGGACCACCTGCGCCGGGCCGCCCCGCACGTGCCCGCCCCGCGCCCGGAGGCGGACCCGCTCGGCGCCGACGCCTGACAGCCCGCCCGCCGGGCCGGGCCCGGTGCCAGCTCGGGTCCCGCCCGGGTCAGCCGCCGAAGGAGAGCCAGCGGAAGCCGGCGGCGTCGACGACGGCCCGCTCGCGGTCCGTGAGGCCGGCCCGGCCGGTCGCCTTGCGGATCAGCGTGAGCCGGTCCCAGCCCAGCCCGGGCGGGACCGATCGTCCGCCGGTGAGCAGGTCGGCGACGACCTCCGCAGCCGTCGGCGTCAGCCACGGCCGCCGCTCCAGCGCCGCCGCCAGGTCCAGGCCGTGCACGCCGACCTCCACCACGCGGGTACGCAGGAACTCGGCGAGCGCCATCGCGTCGCCGTGCCGGGTGCGTACCACGCGACCCGGCGGTGCGGCGTCGACGGCGTCGAGGGCGGCCCGCCAGGCCCGGTCGAAGTCGGCCACCAGGGCCGGACCGTCGAGTTCCCGGGCCTCCCGCCGGCCGCTGTCGACGCGGGCGGCGTCCACGGACGGGGTGAACTTGGCGGCGCCGTAGTAGGCGGGGGCGTCGACCTCGGCGCGGAGCGGGGCGGGCGCGGCGAGCATGTCGACCAGCCGGCCCGCGCCGGTGCGTACGTGGGCCAGCAGTTCGCGTACGGTCCACGGCCGGCAGTCGGTCGGCCGGTCGAGATCCGCCTCGTCGACGCCGCGCAGCACCTCGCCGAGGCGCTCGCACTCGTCCCGGAACGCCGCCCGTACGCTCTCCACGATCCCCTCCCCCGTCCCGCCCGACCCTCTCACACCGGCGCGGCCGTTTCGGGGCCCGCCCGGCGGGTACGCGCGGCCGGGCCGACGAGAGGAGCGCCAGGGATGGCCGGGATCATGCTGCGCAGCACCGCGTTCAACGACCACGACATGCTGCCGAGCCGCTTCTCGAAGGAGGGCGGCAACGTCTCGCCGCCGCTGGAGTGGGAGCGGGTGCCGGAGTCCGCCGCCGAGCTGGTCCTGCTCGTCGAGGACCCGGACGCGGGTAGGACGCCGTTCCTGCACTGGCTGGTCACCGGGATCGCGCCGAGCGCCGCCGGGGCGCCGGAGGGCGGCGTGCCCCTTGGCGGTCGCGAGTGGCCCAACGACTTCGGCACCACCGGGTGGGGCGGCCCACACCCGCCTCAGGGCGACGATCCCCACCGGTACTTCTTCCGGCTCTACGCGCTGGACCGGCCGCTGGAGTTGCCCGGGACGCCACGGGCGGACGAGGTGCACCGCCTGCTCGTCGAGCGGGACGCCGCGAGCGGGACGATGGTCGGCACGTACTCCCGCTGAGCGGTCAGCCCTTGACCCGGGGCACCAGCCGGTGCACGGCGGCGAGCACCAGCGCCATGACCAGGCCCATCGTGCCGACGATCCCGGCGGCGCTGCCGGCGTAGCCGACGAGGAGCGGCCTGCGGGCCAGCTCGCTGGGCGGGGTGGCGCGCAGGTCGACCAGCCAGGAGAGGGCGAACCCGCAGGCCACCACCGCCAGTACGCCGCCGACGCCGAGCACCGTCGCGGCGACCCGGTGGGCGTCGGCCGACTCCACCTGCGCCTGCTCCCGCTGGGTGATCAGCAGCACCAGCCCGGCCAGCGCCGCCCAGACCCCGACGATCAGGAACGCGGCCACCGCGTCGCTGGGCCGGTGCCAGCCGGCGGAGAGGGTGGCCACCCCGGCGATCGCGGCATAGCCGGCGCCGAGGAAGGCGCCGAACACCCGCACCTTGCGCGGCAGCACGAGCATCAGCGCGACCGCGACCGAGGCGGCGACCGTGGCGTGCCCGCTGGGCAGGCTGTTGCCGGCGTAGATCCGTTCGGGGTCGATGCCGAAGTCGGGCCGGGCCAGGCCGTACTTGAGCAACTGGGTGGTGGCGTTGGCGCCGGCGATCAGGAGGGTGGCCGTGACGGCCAGGGCGATCCGGCCCCGGATCAGGGCGATGAAGCCGATCACCGCGGTCGCCGCCAGCAGCGAGACGACCGACATGGCGTTGAGGATCCGGTTCACCGGCTCCTCGATGTGGTCCTGCCCGATCCGGTTGCCGGTCAGGGCGACGGTGTCCACCCACTGGCCTATCTCGACGTGCACGGCGACCCGCCACACAGCGATGAAGGCCGCCGCCTGGACGAGCGCCAGGACGACCAACCAGACCGCGGTCCAACCCCTCGGCGTCGTTCGCACCCGCACACCGTAGCGGCAGGCGCAGCCCGGTCGGCGGGTGGCCTGTCGCATGGCTACAGCTAGGTTGGTGGCGGACGTGAGGAGGGTGCGGTGACGCGTACACCGGAGGGTGCGCCGGCCCCGACGGACCGGCCGGAGACGCTCGCGGACCTGCTCGGCGGGCGCCGGGGCGCGGTCGACGCCAGCCTGCCGCCGGTGGCGTTCGCTCTCGGTTGGCTGCTCGGCGGGCACTCGCTGTGGGGCGGGGTGGGCGCGGCCGTGGTCACCGGCGCCGCGCTGGCCGGCTGGCGGCTGCACCGGGGCGACCGGCCGCGTTCGGTACTGGTCGGGCTGCTCGCCGTCTGCGTGGCCGCGCTCGTCGCGTTGCGCACCGGTCGCGCCGAGGACTTCTTCCTCGTCCAACTGCTGTCGAACGCGGCGAGCGCGCTGGCCTGGGTGGTCAGCATCGTGGTGCGCTGGCCGCTGCTCGGGACGGTGGTGGGCGTCGCGCTCGGCCAGCGGACCCGGTGGCGGCGGGATCCGGCGCTGCTGCGCGCGTACGGTCGGGGCAGCTGGGCGTGGGCGGCGTCCTACGTGCTGCGGGTGGCGGTGTTCCTGCCGCTGTGGCTCGGCGGTCAGGTGGTCGCGCTGACGGTGGCCCGGGTCGTGTTGTCCTGGCCGCTGGTGGCGGCGGTGCTCGCGGTGAGCTGGGTGGTGGTGCGCCGGTCGTTGCCGGCCGGTCACCCGGGGCTGCGCCACCCGGTCGTGCCGGCCCGTGCGCCGGTGGAGCCGGCGGGAAATTAAGGGAGAGGCCGCCACGGGGGGAGCGGCCTCTCCGGTGACGTACGTTACTCCGTCCCGGCCCCATGCGTGATCCCGTGGTGGCCGATTTTTCGGGCGTTTTCGCGCCCGGTGCATATCCGGGTGTGGTGGGGTGGGCCGGTTGCCCCGCTGCGTCGGCCGGTTGACCGGCCCACCCCGGCCTGACCGTGGGAGTCAGGCCGTCCACCGACCGGGCGTCTCCGTTCCCCCAGGCCCGCCCGGCCGGCCTCCGGGGGGGCGGGCCGCGCCACCCACCCGGAGGAGTCGGTCAGCCGTTGGGGAACAGCTTTCCGTAGTCGGCGTACGCCATGGCGACGTCCGCCTGGGCCCAGAACCGGTGGTACTTGAACTCCGGCTCGGGGCCGCCGTCCAGGTACGCCTGGACCTTCGGCCAGGCCGGGTCGTTCTTGTAGAAGGAACGGATGTCGAGGAAGCTCTTGCCCGCGGCGATGGGGTCACCGTTGGCCATGGTCCCCGTCCAGCCCGGCGGCACGTAGAGGCCCTGCCCGGTGCTGGCGTCGTAGACGTCGTCGAAGCGGCGGTAGTCGCCGCGCTTCTCCACGGTGGAGACACCCTGGGCGTCGCTGGCCGCGTGCAGCGCGTCCAGCAGCCCCTTGGCGGTGTTCTTCGCCGCCGCGTTGCCCGACTTCGCCGCGTACGCGATGAGCGTGCGGGCGTAGGCGGCGGCGATGCCGACGTCCTGGCCCTTGACCGTGACCTCGACGTGCAGGTTGGTGTTGGGCTGCGGGTTGGCCGGGTTCCAGGTGGTCGGCTGGCCGGTCCACTTCATGTCCGACGGGATCGACCAGTTGGTGCCGACCGTGGTGTTGGCGATCGCCCACGGCACCCACTTGTCCAGCAGCGCCTTGGCCTTGGCGTTGCCGGTCTCCAGGTACAGCTCGGCGATGCGCTGCATGGACCAGGCCTGCATGCCGAACCACTGGTTCGACGGCGGGTCGTTGTAGACCGGGTCGACGTCGTAGTACATGCCGTAGAACGTCGACGTGCCGGCCGGCGGCTGGCCGTAGTGGCCGCCCCAACTGTTGGTCGCGCCGCCGGCGATGCCGCCCTCGGCGGACTGGAGCCAGGTGTAGAACTCCAGCTGCCGCTCCAGGCTCTTGGTCCAGTCGGTGACCGCGGTCGGCGACTTCGGCTTGAGCTCGTTGACGTTGGTCAGCGCCCAGGCCGCGAACGGGTTCTGGTAGCCGAAGTGGTTGTGGCTGGAGCCGATCCGCCACGACCAGTTCTGGTTCGGCTCGTACGCGCCGCCCCAGGCGTAGTACCAGGACATCAGGTAGTGCGCCGAGTCCTTGCCGGTGCCGGCCGGGCAGGTGGCGGCCCCGACGCAGTTGCCGATCTTCTTGAAGTACTTGTCGAACATGGCGTAGCGCAGGTAGTCACCCATCTTGGCGGCCTTGGCCACGGTGGCCGCCACGTCGGCCTCCTTGCCCTGCTCCTTGGCCCAGGTCAGGGCCCAGTACGCGGCCTGCACGGCGCGGGCGTCGGCGTCGGGGGCGTTGGTGTACTTCCACTGCTTCGCCGGCGCGTTCGCCTCCTTGACGAACAGGTCGAGGTAGCCGTTGCGGCCACCGTGGGCGAAGGTGTCGCAGGACGGCTGCGGCACGGTCTCCCACACCGACTCCTGGGTGCCCCGCTGGAAGGTGTTGATGTACGCCGGCCGGGTGGTGCCGTCGCCGCAGCGGCCGTAGCCGTAGGTGTTGTCCACGTCCAGCAGCCAGTGCATGCCGTAGATGTCACCGGTGCCGTAGGTGTTCTGCAGCTCCGCGCGCAGCGGGTCCTGGCCGACCGGCACGGACGGCTCCAGCTGCGACGGGTACTGGCTGGGCAGGTCGTGCTCCGCGGCGTACTGCGCGGTGCCGGCCGCGCCCGCGGTGGGCTGGTCGGCGTGCGACGGGATGATGTACTTCTCCATGACGTTCCAGGAGTTGTTGAACGGGGCCCAGTTCTGGGTCACCCGCCCGTACTGGGCCTCCAGCCAGAGCCAGAAGCTGAACGCCTCGGAGGTCGTCTCGTGCCCGTGGTCGGGCGCCTCGACGATCAGCGTCTCGATCGAGTGGTACGGCACGCCCTCGGGGCTGAAGTAGCCCGAGTTCTTGATCTTGCCGTACTGGTCGAGGAAGCGCTTGACGTAGGTGTTGTCCCCGCCGCCGGTGTCGTTGTCGATCTCGGTGGCGGTGATCGCCAACGGCGCGTAGCCGGTGGCCGAGGCGGTGACGGTGGCGGTGCCGCCGAGCGTGTCGGCGTCCTCGGCCGCCGCGACGGCCACGTTCACCCCGGTGTTCCAGTTGCTCGGGGTCAGCGTCACCGAGGCCGGCGAGACGGTGATGTCGGTGTCACCGGTGCGGGCCAGCGAGACCGGCACGTTGGCCGTCGGCGCCGCGCTGAGCTTGAGGTTGACCGTCGAGCTGCCGCCCTCGGTCACGCTCACCGCCGACGGGGTGGCGACCAGCACCGGCCCGGACGCCTGCGTGACGGTGAATGCCTTCTCTGCGGTGGCGGTCAGGTTCGCGTTGTCGTACGCCTTGGCCTGCACCGTGTACGCGCCGGCCGGCAGGTCCTCCAGCGTGTAGCCGTACGGGGCGGTGGTGTCGGTGTTGACCAGCAGGCCGTTGCGGTAGAACTCGACCTTGCTGATCGTCCCGTCCGGGTCGCTGGCGGTGGCGCTCAGCGGCACGTCGGCGGGGGCCTCGAACGGGCCGGCCGGCACGTTCAGCGCGACCGTCGGCGGCTGCTGCTGCGTGCCGCCGCAGGTGACGCCGTTGACCGAGAAGGACGTCGGCTTCGGGTTGGTGCCGCCGTGCGAGCCGTTGAAGCCGATGCTGGTGGAGGCGCCCGTGGCGATGCCCCCGTTGTAGGACTCGTTGGTGGCCGTGACCTGGTTGCCGGTCTGGCTCCACTTGGCCGACCAGCCCTGGGTCACCCGCTGGTCGCCGGGGAAGGCGAACTTCAGCGTCCAGCCGTTGATCGGATCGCCGAGGTTCTTGATGGTGACGTTGGCGGTGAAGCCGTTGTTCCAGTCGGTGGTCGCGTAGACCACGTCGCAGGCGGGGGCGGCCTGTGCGGCGCCGGCCGGCAGGGTCACCCCGCCGACGGCGAGCGCGGCGGCGGCGACCATCGCCAGGCGGCGACGTCTTGCCAGATTTCTCATGTGTGCGGTGTCTCCTCGGACCTGGCCGGGGACGAAAGGCCCCGGCGGGGCGCCCTCCCGTGAACGGGATTCGGGGGCACCCGGGATGGTGGTCGCCCCGGCCCGAGGCCGGGGTACAGCGGGCGGCGCCCCCTGCGGGGCTGCTGCTCCGCCGACTGCGTCGGATGCCGTACCGGAGACACCGGCTGCCCTCGGCGACCCACGCTTGCGCGATCTGGCTCCGCGTCGCGGTGGCGACAGTGTGCCATGCATGGAAGCGCTCCCACAATGGCCGGAGGCGCACCGAGGCAGCAACATGTTTCGATCTCGTTTTGGGGCTTTCACAAAGCCGTGACGGGCGTTACAGTCGCAGCATCGGTCGATGGGAGCGCTTCCATCGACGGAGATCCAATTAGAAGATCACCCGGAGTCCATCCACGACGGACCCCGGGGACTCAGCCCGAGGGCTGACGACGGGCCAGCCCGGACACCGCCGTCAGCCGTTCCCACCGACATGGAGGGAGGTGGATCCTCTAGCCACTCGCGTGGCCCGGCTCCCGCGCGACACGCACGACAGGACGCCAATTCCGCCCGTGCGTGTGCAGCAATGGTGGGGACGGGGGTTGCCCTCCCCCGTCCCCACACACTAAACCTCCCGCCACGGCGGGAAAAGAGGCCGACGGGACTGGCCGTGTCGCCGTTCCGACCGGCCTCGTCCGCTGTCCGCCCGTACCGCCCGGTCGACGCCCCGCGCCCCGGCGCCCCGCGTCCCGCGGCCGGCCACCCGAGCGCCGGCGCCACCGCGCGCCCCCGCTCCCGCACCGCCGCCACGGGCGCAGCACGCACGCACCCCTCCGCCGTTCCCGATCGCCCTTCGCCCGGCCGGGCGGACGCGACCGGCCGGCGGCTCCTGCCCTATGCTGGGAGCGCTCCCGGCCCGGCGGTGGCCACGCAGACCATGAGGAGAACCGATGTCGATGCCCACCCCGCGCCCGCCCCAGGGCGCCGCGCCCTCCGCCACCGCCCCCGCCGCCGCGACCGGCCCCGCGCCGCACACCGACGAGACGCCGTCGGCCGGCCTGCGCTTCCCGCCGGGCTTCGGTTGGGGGGCGGCCACCTCCGCCTACCAGATCGAGGGCGCGGCCAAGGAGGACGGCCGGGGCGAGTCGATCTGGGACACCTTCAGCCACACGCCCGGCCGCACCCGCAACGGCGACACCGGCGACGTCGCCGCCGACCACTACCACCGGTACGCCGAGGACCTGGACCTGATGCGCGACATCGGGCTGGACAGCTACCGGTTCTCCATCTCCTGGCCGCGCGTACAGGCCGACGGCACCGGCGCGCCCAACCAGCGCGGGCTCGACTTCTACCGCCGTCTCGTCGACGGGCTGCACGAGCGGGGCATCGCGCCGATGGCGACGCTGTTCCACTGGGACCTGCCGCAGTCCCTCCAGGACGCCGGTGGCTGGGAGTCGCGCGACGTCGCCCACCGGTTCGCCGACTACGCCGAGATCGTCTTCCGCGCGCTCGGCGACCGGGTGCCGGTCTGGCTGACCGTCAACGAGCCGAAGACGGTGGTGCAGAACGGCTACCTCGAAGGTCACCACGCCCCGGGCCGGCAGGACCCGGACGCCGCGTACCTGGCCGCCCACCACCTCCACCTGGCCCACGGGCTCGCCGTGGCGGCGTTCCGCGCGACCGGCTCCGGCCGGATCGGCCCGGCGCTCAACCTGCACCCCTGCTACCCGGCCGACGACTCGCCCGAGGCCGCCCGGGCCGCCCGGCTCTACGACGGCTACGAGAACCGCCTCTACCTCGACCCGATCCTCACCGGCAGCTACCCGCAGGACGTGCTGGACGACCTCGGCCCCGACAGCCGGCTGGTCCGGGGCATCCGCGACGGCGACCTGGCGACCATCGCCGCGCCTGTCGACCTGCTCGCCGTGCAGTACTACACGCCCTACTACGTCACCGGCGACGGCGCGACGGTCGGGCGCTGGCCCACCTCACAGGCCTCCTGGCAGCAGATCCACCCCGACGGAATGTACGACATCCTGACCCGGGTGACCCGCGACTACGGCCCGATCCCGCTGACCGTCACCGAGAACGGCCTGCCCACCCCGGACACCCTCGACGCCGACGGCACCGTCGACGACGCCGGCCGGGTCACCTTCCTGCGCGACCACCTCGCCGCAGTGCACCGGGCCATGGCCGCCGGCGTGCCGCTGGAGAGCTACCACGTGTGGTCCCTGCTCGACAACTTCGAGTGGGACGCGGGCTACGACGAGCGCTGGGGCCTGGTCCACGTGGACTACCAGACCCAGCGGCGCGTGCTCAAGCGCAGCGCGCACTGGTACCGCGAGGTCATCGCCGCCAACGGACTCTGACCGCCGGTCATCCGCCACCCCGGCGCCGCTCGGCGGCGTCGGGGTGGGACGCCGTCGGCCCGCCCGCCGGGGTGGACGCCGGGCGGGCGCGTCGACCCGGTCAGCGGGGCAGGGCCTGCTGGAGTTCCGCCCGCAGCGCCGGGGTGAGCATCTCCCCCGCCTGCTTGGCCAGCCGCGCCATCTCGTAGCCGACCACACCGATGTCGGCCTCCGCCCCGGCCAGCGTGGCCAGGATGGAACCGTCCCGCACCTGCATGACCAGGAAGTAGCCGCGCCCCATCTCGACGACCGTCTGCTTGACGATGTCCCCGTCGAACATCTGCGCCGCGCCCGCGGTGATGCTCATCAGCCCCGAGGTCACGGCCGCGAGCTTGTCGGCGTGGTCCCGGGGCAGGTGGTCGGAGATCGCGACCAGCAGGCCGTCGGAGGAGACCACGATGGCGTGCACCACCCCCGGCACCCGCTCCGCGAACCCGCTGACCAGCCAGCTCAGGTCGCGGGCCTCCCGGCTCAACGTCGTCATCGCTGTCCCCCTTCGGTGCGTACGCCGCCCGGCGGCATGGAAATCTCCGTGATGTCCTCGGCCTCGGCCCGCCGTACCCCGCTGTAGAACCGGGACAGCATCCCCCCGACCGCCTCCGGGTCCGGGTCGTGGCGTACCGCCGGCTGCTCCGGCCGGGCCGGCCGGGTGACGGCGGAGAGCTGCGCCATCGGCACCCGGACGGGCAGGCCGCGTTCGTTGGTCCCGCCGGTGACCGGGACGGCCGGCGGCGTGGGCGAGGCCCCCGGCACCGGGCCGGGCGACGGGCCCTGCCGGGACCACCAGCCCCCGCCGGTCGACGCGGACGACCGGGCCGCCGGGGCGAGCACGTCCTCGGACCGCACCGGGACCGACCGGGCCTGCCGGGGCGGGGCCTCGGACCGCCGCCCGGCCGCCGGCAGCTCGCCCGCCGGTCGCGCACCGCCCCACACCGGCGGCCGCCCGGCCACCGGCAGCCCATCGGGCGGCGGCGCCCCGTTCCACGCCGTGGCGGCCAGCATCCGGGCCGTGACGGGCGCCTCCCGCTCGGGCGCCGGCGCCAGCAGGCCACCGGGCAGCCGTACCCGGGCGACGAGGCCCTCCTCGCCGCCGGCCAGGCGCACCTCGACGCGGAGCCGGGCGGCCAGGTGGCTGACCACGAACAGGCCCATCCGCTCGACCGTCGCCACGTCGGCGGCCGGCGGGGTGGCCAGGACGGCGTTCGCCTCGGCCAGCGCGGCCGGGCTCATGCCGAGCCCTCGGTCGGTGATCTCGATGACCGCGCCGGCACCCTCGCCCCGGGCGGTGACCGCCACGACCGTGTCGGGACGGGAGAACGAGGTGGCGTTCTCCAGCAGCTCGGCCAGGATGTGGACCAGCTCGCCGACGGCGTGGCCGACGACGTGCAGGTCGGCGACCGCCCCGTGCCGCACCCGCTGGTACTGCTCGATCTCGGCGCTGGCGGCGAGCAGCATCGCGCCGAGCGCCGCCGGTCGGTTCCACCGGCGGGTCGACTCGGTCCCGGCGAGCACCAGCAGGCTGTCGTCGTTGCGCCGCATGCGGGCGGCCAGATGGTCGAGCTTGAAGAGGTTCTCCAACTGGTCCGGATCGCTCTCCTCGCGCTCCAGGTCGTCGAGCAGCTCCAACTGGCGCTCCACGAGCACCTGGCTGCGCCGGGCGAGGTTGACGAACATCGCGTTGACGTTGCGCCGGGTGGTCGCCTGCTCGACGGCGACGTTGACCGCGCTGCGGTGCACCGCGACGAACGCCTCCGCCAGCTCGCCGATCTCGTCGAGCGAACGGACCACCGCCGGCGGGACCTCGATTTCCGGGACACCCCCGGTCACGGTACGCAGCCGGTCCAGGGCGTCCGGCAGCTCCAGCTGGGCGATCCGCAGCGCCTGGCCGCGCAGCAGCCGCATCGACCGGGCCATGGACCGGCCGACGAGGACGGAGATGAGCAGGGCGACCAGCAGCACCGCGAGGATGCTGCCGACGACCAGCAGCGTGGTCCGCAGCTGCGTCGCGCTCACCTCGTCGGCCTGCCGTACGGCGTCGTCGAGCACCGACGCCTCGATGCGGCGGAGCAGCTCCTGACGCTGCTCGCCGGCCGCCCACCACTGTGGCGCCGGCAGCACGCTCGGCGCGGCGGCCCCGGTCACCAGGCTCTGCTCCTCCAGCCGGGTGGCCGTCAGGAACGCCGGATCCGTCGAGGTCTCGTCGTAGCGGCGGACCTGCTCGGCGGTGGCGGCGACCCGGAACGCGCCCAGGGCGGTCAGCTGCTGGGCGCGCAGGTCGGTCAGGACCACCTGGTCCTCCACGCCGTACCGGCCGGCGCGGGCGGCCTCGTAGAGCTGGGCCCGGACCCGTGAGGAGAGCTCCTTGACCCGGGCGAGCTGCACGTAGCGCAGCACCGCGTCGCTGAGTGCGGGCCGGTCCTCGCCCGGCGAGGGCTCGGCGAGCAGGCGCAGCAGCGCGTCGACGGCCCGGTGGTAGTTGCTCAGGATGGTGTCGCTGCCCAGCACCGCCGGGGGGATCGCGGCCCGGATGTAGGCGACCTGGTCATAGGCCTCCAGCACCTCCGAGTAGGCGACCCGCCAGGAGGCGTCGGCGTCGGCCAGCGGCCCGGCGGCCCGGCGCAGGTCACGCAGCGCCTGGTCGGTGGCGGCCTGCAACGGCCTCAGCACCACGATTGCCGAGTCCCGGTCGGCGCCCGCGCCGCCCCGGCGCAACTCGCCCAGCTCACCGGCGGCCCGGTCGCGTTCCTGCTGGAGCTGGTGCACCAGCGCGACGATCTCCCGGCCGATGCCGACCTGCTGGGCGAAGTCGCCCAACGCGGTCGTCCGCCCGACGAGGGTGTGGGTCTGCACGCCGGCCAGCACCAGGAACGCGACCGACGGGATGACCAGTACGGTGACGAGCTTGGTGCGCATCCGCCAGTCCCGGAGCCGGAACGGGGAGCGGCGACGGTGCGGCACGACCCGGACGTCGAACCGGCGCCGGCGGTGCTGCGACACCCCGTCGTCGGACGGTTCCGGCCCTGCCCCCACACCTACCCCTTCCCTGTCCCGCGTCCGCCGCGAGCCGGGGAGCGGAGTCCATCCAACCAGGCCCGCTAGCCGTGTCAACGGGGCGGGCTGAGGTGCTGCTCAGGAGGGTGAGGCGGTCTCGTCCGTCCGGACGATGGCGGCGAGCCGGGAGGCGTCACCGATGCGGCCCATGGCCACCAGCGCCGCGCCGCTCGCCCCGACCTCCGGGTTGCGTCCGTACCACACCGGCCGGGGCGCGAGCGCCGCCGCGAACGACGAACGCCACCAGCCGGAGGCCGCCACCGCTCCCCCGCCGAGCACCACCTCGACCGGCTCGTCCACCGTGGACTCGAGCACGACGAGGTCGCCGGCGACCAGGTCGCACAGGCCCCGCATCAGCCCCGCCAGGATCTCCACGGCGGTGGTGCCGAAGCTCAGGCCCCCCAGCGCGCCCGAGCCGGCCGGGGACATCCCGGGCGGCCGGTCCCCGCCGAAGCGGACGTTCACCGGCAGGGTCCTGTCGTGCGGCACCCGGGCCAGGGCGACCTCCAGCTCGCTGCCCCCGGGCAGCCGCAGCTCCCGGTCGGCCCAGGCGAAGAGGTTGCCGCCGGAGGAGTACGCGGCACCGGTCACCACGTGGTCGTGGTCGACCCGGTAGCGCCACAGCTCCTTGGGCAGCGGCGGCATGGCCTGCCCCGCCGGGACGCGCTGCACCAGCCGCACCGCCGCCGACGTGCCGACCGTCACCGCGACCCGGCCCGGCTCGACGCAGCCCGAGCCGACGTTCGACGCCGCGCCGTCGCCCACCGGGCCGGCCCAGGGCGCGTCGGTGAGCTGCGGCCAGCGCCGCGCGTACGCCGGCCGCAGCCGGCCCCGCCACCCGGCCGGAGCCAGCTCGGGCAGCTCGTCGGCGTGGCTGCCGGCCAGCGCGCACGCCTCGGCGTCCCAGTCCAGCGTCCGCAGGTCCAGCAGGCCCGTGCCGGACGCCTGGGAGATCGACATGGGCGCCGAGCCGAGCAGCTCGCCCAGCACGTACTCGACCAGGCCGGCGAACCGGGCGACCCGAACGCCGGTGTGTTCCCGCAGCCAGGGCAGCCGGACCGACCAGTAGCAGCGGTGCCACCACGTGCCGGTGCGCCGGTGGAAGTCGACCGGGTCGGCCGGGCCGGCCGCCCCGGCGGGCACCTCGGGACGGGTGTCCAGCCAGGTCAGCACCGGCCCGAGGGGCGCCCCGTCGGCGCCGAGCGGGACCACCGAGTGCCACTGCCCGGACGTCGCCACCAGCGACACGTCGCGCAGGTGGCCGCCGGCGGCCAGCTCGTCCAGGCACGCCACCAGGCAGGCCAGATAGCCGGGGCCGTCCAGCGTGCCGGTGCCGTCGTCGTCCACGGCGAGGCTCACCTTGCGCCGGGCCAGCGCGCCGGGCAGCGGGCGGGCGTCCGTGTCCAGCACGAGTCCGCGTACCGAGGAGGTGCCCAGGTCGAGCGCGAGAATGTTCATCGCGGGTCAAGTTACCCGGTGCGGCGCGCCCCGGCGTCCCAGCGCCTGGGCCGTACGCCCGATCGGCTTTCCGGTGCCCGCGCGGGGCCGTAGGGTGATCGCATGCCCGCGCACCTGTCCTGCTGGTGGCCCGCCGACCCGGCGGCCATCCCCCGCGCGTAGCTTCCCACGCGGCCGCCCGACGAGGCGGCCGCCGGTCTCTCCCCGGCCCTCCCGGCCGCCCCGCCGGGCGCCGCCCGGCCCGAGGAGACCCGATGACCCACCTGACCGAGTTGCTCGCCGCCGTCGCCGGCGGCGGCGACCCCGGCCCGTTCGCGCTCGTCCGCCGCGAGGGCGCCGCGCACCTGGAGCTGTTCACCGGCACGGTACGCACGGCGGGCCGGCTCGCCGACCTCCCCCTGCCCGGCGGGGCGCCCGGCCCCCGGACGCTGGCGCTGGTGCCCTACCGGCAGATCACCGAGCGGGGCTTCGCCTGCGTCGACGACGGCGTCCCGCTGGAGTTCCTCGAGATCGACCGGCACGAACGGGTCGCCCTGGCCGAGGCGCTCGGCGCGCTGCCCGACGTGCCCGTGCGCACCGCCGACGCCGCCTTCGACATCACCGACGACGAGTACGCCGCCACCGTCGGCCGGGTGCTCGCCGAGGAGATCGGGCGCGGCGAGGGCGCCAACTTCGTCATCCACCGCTGCCTGCGCGCCACCGTGCAGGGCCCGCCGCTGCTCGCCGCGCTCGCCGCGTTGCGCCGGCTGCTGCGGGGCGAGCGGGGCGCGTACTGGACCTTCCTGGTGCACACCGGCACCCGGATCCTGGTCGGGGCCAGCCCGGAGCGGCACGTCAGCGTCGACGACGGCCTGGTCATGATGAACCCGATCAGCGGCACCTTCCGGCACACCGGCGCGGGCGCCGACCGGGCCGCGCTACTGCGCTTCCTCGCCGATCCCAAGGAGGTCGAGGAGCTGTACATGGTGCTCGACGAGGAGCTCAAGATGATGGCCACGGTCGCCGAGCACGGCGGCCAGGTGGTCGGGCCCCACCTCAAGGAGATGTCCCACCTGGCCCACACGGAGTACCTGCTCGCCGGCCGGGGCACGAAGGACGTGCGGGAGGTGCTGCGGGAGACGATGTTCGCGCCCACGGTCACCGGCAGTCCGATGGAGAACGCCTGCCGGGTCATCGCCCGGCACGAGGGCACCGGGCGGCGCTACTACGCCGGGGTGCTGGCGCTGCTCGGCCACGACGACGCCGGCCGGCAGAGCCTGGACGCGCCGATCCTGATCCGTACCGCCGAGATCTCCCCCGCCGGCGAGCTGCGGGTGCCGGTCGGGGCCACCCTGGTGCGGCACTCGACCGCCGAGGGCGAGGTGGCCGAGACGCACGCCAAGGCGGCCGGCGTGCTGGCCGCGCTCGGCCTCGGCCCGCAGGCGCCCGCCGGTGGCCCGGAGCCCGCCGTACGCCTCGCCGACGACCCGCAGGTGCGGGCCGCGCTGGCCGCGCGCAACGCGCCGCTGGCCCGGTTCTGGCTCGACCAGCGGTCGCCGGGTGCCGGTGGCCTGCCCGGGCTGGCCGGCCGGCGGGCGCTGATCGTCGACGGCGAGGACACCTTCACGGGCATGCTGGCCCACCAGCTGCGTGCGCTCGGCCTGGCCGTGACGCTGCGGCCGTGGCACGCCGCCGGTCCGGTGGACGGCCACGACCTGGTGGTGGTCGGCCCCGGTCCGGGCGACCCGGGCAGCACCACCGAGCCGAAGATGCGCACGATGCGCGGGCTGCTCGCCGGCCTGCTCGCCGAGGGCCGGCCGACCCTGGCCGTCTGCCTGGGCCACCAACTGCTCGCCGGCCTGCTCGGGCTGGCGCCGCACCGCCGGGACGCGCCCTACCAGGGGCTCCAGCGGGAGGTGGACGTCTTCGGCACGCGCCGCCGGGTCGGCTTCTACGCCACCTTCACGGCGCGCGCCGACGCCGACCGGCTGGACACCGCGTACGGCCCGGTGGAGCTGGCCCGGGACGCGGCGGACGGCGCGGTGCACGCGCTGCGCGGGCGCGGGTTCGCGGGGGTGCAGTTCCATCCGGAGTCGGTGCTCAGCCCCGACGGCGTGGCCGTCCTCGCCGACCTGCTGGGCGGGCTGCTGCCGGCGCCGGCGGGACCTCCGGCGGCGGCGCACGGCAGGGTGTCGGGAGCGGCCGAACGTGCATAGCCGACCCGATCGGGGGTAGGGGTGCTGCGACCGGCGGTCCGGACGGGTCGAGAGCCCCCGCCCGGGCCGCCGGTCGCGCCGGTACAGCCGACCCGCTGGCAGCGCCGGTCCAGCCGGTGAACCGGCGGCGCCGGGTCAGCCGGCCAGGCCCGCCTTCAGCGCCGCACCGATCCGCACCGCGCGCTTGGCGGTCAACGCGGTGGCGCCGAGCGCGATGTCGTCCGGCGCCGTCTCACCGTTGTTGCTGGTGTGCGAGGCGCCGTAGGGGTTGCCGGCGACGAACTGGCTCGGGTCGGTGTAGCCGGGCGTCACCACGATTCCGCCCCAGTGGTAGAAGACGTGGAACATCGACAGCAGCGTGGCCTCCTGCCCGCCGTGCGAGGTGGCCGTCGAGCAGAACGCGGAATAGACCTTGTCCGCCAGGGCGCCCTGCGACCACAGCGGCCCGGTGGTGTCCATGAACTGCTTGAGCTGGGCGGCCATCACGCCGTACCGGGTCGGGGTCCCGAAGATCACCACGTCGGCCCACGACAGGTCGTCCAACTGCGCCTCGGGGACGTCCTGGGTCTCCATCTGGTGCGCGTGCCAGCCCGAGTTGGAACGGATCGCCTCGTCCGGCGCCAGCTCGCGCACCTTGCGCAGCCGCACCTCGGCGCCCGCCTCACCGGCGCCTTCGCACGCCGCCTGCGCCATCTGGTACGTGATGCCGGTGGCGCTGTAGTAGATCACCGCGACCTTGGTCTGGGCAGCCATCGGGTGTTCCCTCCTCATGTCGGGTCAGCTCCCGCGACTACCCGATGTTTGCGCCGTCAAACGGTCACCGGGGTCGCGCGCCCGGGGTGGGCACCCGGTCGTCAGGTGTCGAGGCGGTCGCGCAGGTCGTCGACCTCCTGCTGGATCCGGTTCACGGCGTCCTCGTTGTTGAGGACGGTGGTGATCCCGGCGGCGAAGGCCAGCCCGAGCAGCACCGCCAGGGCGCTGAGCACCAGGCCGCCGATCGCCACGCCCCGGCCGGTCACCCCGGGCCGACCGGCCATCTTCAGCCCGACGATGCCCAGGATCACGCCGACGATGCCGAGCAGCAGGCCGATCCAGGACAGGATCACGGTCAGCACGCTGATCAGCGCGGCCACCCCGAAGACCAGGGCGAAGGCGGCGGCGGCGCTGGTCTTGGCGGCCGGGCCGCCGCGGCCGGCACGGGTCGGTACGCCGGCGCCCCGGGCCGGCTCGCTGGACGCGGTCATGTCGCTCCCTCCGGGCGCGCGGACGGCACGCCTACTGGCCGGCCGCTTTCCCGCCGCTAGGGCGGTCATGCGTCGGATGTCGGAGGTCGGCCCTAGGCTGATGCCCCACCGGAGCGGAGGAGCCCCCATGCCAGCGGAGCTGACCGGGCGCGAGGCGCTCGCGCTGCGGATGACCGGCCTGCTGCTCCGCCCGCATCCCACGGCGGCGGTGGGCGGGGTCGAAGACGTGGTGGCGTGGTTCGGGGCCATGCAGGCGCAGGACCTGGCCAGTGGCATGTGGTCGCTCGGGGTGCGGCTGCCCGCGCTCGGCCACGCCGACGTGCACACCGCGCTGGAGCGCCGGGAGGCGCTGCGCACCTGGCCGATGCGGGGCACCGTGCACCTCGTGCCGCCCCGCGACGCCCGCTGGATGCTGGAGCTGACCGGCGTACGCTCGCTGGCCGGCGCCGCCACCCGCCGCGCGCAGCTCGGGCTCACCGGGACCGACGCGGACCGCGCGCTCGACGTGCTCGGCGCCGCGCTGGCCGGCGGCGGCCGGCTCACCCGGGCGCGGTGCCTGGCCACGCTGAAGGCGGCCGGCATCGACACCGGCGGCCAGCGCGGCTACCACCTGCTCTGGTATGCCAGCGTCCGCGGCGTCACCTGCCTCGCGCCCAACGTCGGCACCGAGCAGACCTTCGCCCTGCTCGACGAGTGGGCACCCGAGGCGCGCCGGCCGGAGCGGGACGAGGCCCTGGCGATGCTCGCCCACCGCTACGTGCGGGGGCACGGGCCCGTCACCGCCCGGGAGTTCGCCGGCTGGACGGGGCTGACGCTCACCGACGCGCGCCGGGGCTTCGCGGCGGCCGGCGACGCCCTGACCGTGGTGCGGGTCGACGGGCAGGAGGCGCTCGTCGACGCGGCCTTGCTCGACGCGCCCCGCGAGCCGGTCGACGACCTGCTGGTCCTGCCCGGCTTCGACGAATACCTGCTGGGCTTCAGGGACCGCTCGCTGATGCTGGATCCCGCCCACGCCGAGGCGATCGTGCCGGGTCGCAACGGCGTGTTCCAGGCCACGGTCGTCCGGGACGGGCGGGTCGTGGGCACGTGGAAGCGGACGGTCGGCAGAAACCGGGTGACGGTCACGGTGTTCCCGCTGGTGCCCTTCGACGAGGGGACCCGGGCCCGGGTGGCGGGCGCGCTGGGCCGTTACGCCGACTTCCTGGGCCTGCCGCTGCGGATCGACTGGCCCGGCTGAGCGGCGAGCCGCCTGCCGGCAGTCCCAAGGGCCCCGGCAGTCCCAACGGTCCCGGCAGTTCAGGCGCCCGGGTGGGTGAGCCTGGGCTCCCGGCGCTGCTCCTATCCATCGGGTCATCGACGAATCCGTGCTGGCCGGCCGGGTATCCGGACCGTGACACGAGAGGGAGGTAGACGACCGATGAAGCTCACTGAACAGCAGGCCAACTCGCTGTACGGGCAGGACGTCAAGGACCGCTCGGGTTCGAAGATCGGAAGCGTGGGCCAGATCTGGGCCGACGCCGCCGGCGAGCCCACCTGGGTCAGCGTGCAGACGGGCCTGATGGGCCGCAAGGAGTCGATGGCCCCGCTGGACAAGGCCCGGATCACCGACGGCGGGCTCACCGTCGACTACGACAAGTCGACAGTGAAGGACGCCCCGGCCGTGGACGCCGGCACCGAACAGCCGCTGGACACGACGCAGATCCAGCAGCTCTACGGCCACTACCGCCTGACGCCGCAGGCGCCGCCGGCCCCCGACCGGGGACGGAAGCCCGCGGCCGGCGAGGACATGATCCGGTCCGAGGAGCGGATGCGGGTCGGCACGGAGAGCCAGCCCGCCGGCACGGCACGGCTGCACAAGTACGTGGTCACCGAGGACGTGCACACCACCGTGCCGGTCGAGCACGACGAGGTGCACGTGGAGCGGGAGCCCATCGCCGCCCGCGACGCACGCGGCATGCGCGCCGACATCGGCGAGGCCGAGCAGGAGATGACCCTGCGGGCCGAGCGGCCGGTGGTCGGCAAGGAGACGGTGCCCGTCGAGCGGGTCCACCTGGCCAAGGACGAGGTCGTCGAGGAGCAGCCCATCGACGACCGGATCCGCCGCGAGCGGGTGGACGCGGACATCCCGGAACGCAGCCGGCGACGTCGCTGACCGCTGACACGGCGACGGGCGGGTGGGTCGGTTCCGCTCGGTGCGGTTCATCCCGACCGGCGGGGTCAACACCGCCAACCTCTCCGACTACCTCGCCCTGCCCGCGGTCCTGGCCGTCGGTGGCACCT
>NZ_JBEZEV010000055.1:0-41734 GCF_040649055.1 Micromonospora sp. NPDC049060 | reverse complement strand
GCGTCCGGGGGCGCGGCGCCGGCTAACCGGGGCGGCCGGCCCCGGCCGGGGCCGGCCGCGTCCCGCTCATCCAGCATCAGGTCAGCCTATGCGGGTACCGGTCAGCCCGCCGTGCCACCGACGCGACGCAGCAGCAACTCCTGGAGGTGGACCCGCGGTTCCTCGGCCGTGCCGGTACGCCGGCTCCAGGTGCCGTCCGCCGCCAGCTCGAACGCGTCCACGTCGGGGCTCATCGCGGCGGTCAGCACGTGGTCCAGCTCGGCCCGGGCGACGGGGTCGCTCACCCGCACCAGCGCCTCCACCCGGCGGTCCAGGTTGCGGTGCATCAGGTCGGCCGAGCCCATCCAGAACTCGGCGTCGCCGTCGTTGCCGAACCGGAAGATCCGGGAGTGCTCCAGGAACCGGCCCAGGATCGAGCGGACCCGGATGTTCTCCGACAGGCCGGGCACCCCCGGGCGCAGCGTGCACATGCCCCGGATCACCAGGTCCACGTGGACGCCGGCCCGGGAGGCCCGGTAGAGCGCGTCCGTGATCTTCTCGTCGACAAGCGAGTTCACCTTGATCTGCACGAGGCCGGGCATGCCCAGCCGGACGTGCGCGATCTCCCGCTCGATGCGTTCGATGAGGCCGCTGCGGATGCCCTGCGGCGCCACCAGCAGCCGGCGGTACGCGGTCTGCCGGCTGTAGCCGGTGAGGACGTTGAACAGGTCGGTCAGGTCGGCTCCGATCTCCGGGTCGGCGGTGAGCATGCCGAAGTCCTCGTAGAGCCGGGCGGTCTTCGGGTGGTAGTTGCCGGTGCCGATGTGGCAGTAGCGGCGGATCTGGTTGCCCTCCTGGCGTACCACCAGGGCGGTCTTGCAGTGCGTCTTGAGCCCGACCAGGCCGTAGACGACGTGGCAGCCGGCGCGCTCCAGCTTGCGCGCCCAGCCGATGTTGGCCACCTCGTCGAAGCGCGCCTTCAGCTCGACCAGCACCACCACCTGCTTGCCGGCGGCCGCCGCGTCGACGAGCGCGTCCACGATCGGGGAGTCGCCGCTGGTGCGGTAGAGGGTCTGCTTGATGGCCAGCACGTCCGGGTCCGCGGCGGCCTGCTCGATGAAGCGCTGCACGCTGGTGGCGAACGAGTGGTACGGGTGGTGGACCAGGATGTCGCCGTCGCGCAGGGTCGCGAAGACGCTGCGCGGCACCTCACCCTCGGTGAGGCGGGGGTGGGTGGCCGGCACGAACGGCGGATCCTTCAGGTCCGGCCGGTCGGCCTCGTCGTAGAGCTGCCAGAGCGCGGAGAGGTCGAGCAGGCCGGGCACCCGCAGCACCTCCTGGTCGTGCATGTCCAGCTCGCGGACGAGCAGCTCCAGCACGTGGTCGGAGACCGAGGCGGCCACCTCCAGCCGCACGGGCGGGCCGAACCGGCGCCGGGCCAGCTCCCGTTCCAGGGCCTGGAGCAGGTCCTCGTCGCGGTCCTCGTCGACCTCCACCTCGGCGTTGCGGGTGACGCGGAACAGGTGGCACTCGACCACCTGCATGCCGGAGAAGAGCTGCCCCAGGTGCACCGAGATCAGGTCCTCCACCGGCAGCATCCGCACGCCCGGCAGGTCGCGGTGCACCCGGACGAAGCGGGGCACGTTGTTCGGCACCTTCACCCGGGCGAAGAACTCCGAGCCGCCGTCCGGGTCGCGGACCGCCACCGCGAGGTTGAGCGACCGCCCGGAGATGTACGGGAAGGGGTGCGCCGGGTCCACCGCCAGCGGGGTCAGCACCGGGAAGATCTGCTCCCGGAAGTACGCGCGCAGCCGTTCCCGCTCGGGGTCGTCCAGGTCGGCCCAGCGCAGGATCCGGATGTCCTCGGCGGCCAGCTTCGGCAGCACCTCGTCGGTGAAGCAGGCCGAGTGCCGGGCCACCAGCGTCGCGGCCTTCCCGGCGACCAGTTCCAGCTGGGTGCGCAGCGGCATCCGGTCCCCGCCGCGTACCGGCAGGCCGGCCTGGAGCCGGCGCTTCAGCCCGGCGACCCGCACCATGTAGAACTCGTCGAGGTTGCTGGCGAAGATGGCCAGGAACTTGGCCCGCTCCAGCAGCGGCGTGCGCGGGTCCTCGGCGAGCGCCAACACCCGGGCGTTGAAGTCGAGCCAGGAGAGTTCCCGGTTGAGGAAGCGGTCCTCCGGCAGCGGCGGCGCCGCGGGGGGCTCGTCGACGAGGTCGGGCGCCGGCGCCTCGGCGGGCGGCGCCGCATCCAGCACCTCCTCCAGCCCGGCGGAGGCAGCCGCACCGCCGGCGTCGGCGGCGTCGGCCGAGCCGGTCGCTGCGGACCCTCCGCCCGGGGTCGCTGCGGACGCTCCGCCGAGGGTCGCGGCCGGCGCCGCCTCCGGGGCCGCGGCGGACGCCTCGCCGGGGGGCGCGACCGGTGCGGCCGGCGCCGCCTCCGGGGTCGCGGCCGGCGGGTCGGCGTGGAAGCGGCCGTCGGCGCCCCGGGACCGGGCGCCGTTGCGGGGGGCGGCCGGGTCGGTGGACGGTCGGTTGGCGGGGGGCTTGCGAGGGGTGCTCACCTGCCCATAATCACCCGGATGCGGTTAACGCAAAATGAACTTCGACCAGCCGCTCAGGCCATCGTCGGCAATGTCACCCGGACCACCGCGCCGGTGTCGTCGGTCTCGACACGCAACCGCTGGCCGAGGCGGAGCAGGCGCAGGCCGGAGGCGTCGAACGCCCGGGCCGGGAAGGCCAGCTCGGTGCCGTCGTCGAGGAGCAGCGTCCCACTGCGGGTCGCCGCGTCGTAGGTGGCCACCGTGCCCTGCATGACCCGCACGCTACACGCCCTCAGGCCGGGCAGCCGGCGGCGGCCAACGCGGCCGTGCGGGGCCCCAACCCGAGCCGGGCCGCCGCAGCCAGGTCGGCGGCGGTGTCCACGTCCCGGCGCAGGCTCGGCCAGTCCCCAGTGAGGGCGAGCGCCCCGCTCGCGGCGTGCGCGGCGGCGGAGCCGACCCCGAAGCGGGGATCCAGGGCGACGCCCGGCGGCGCGGCCAGCAGCACGGTGCCCTGGCCGGGGGCGTCGGCCACGTACCCGCGTACGCCCGGGGGCGCGGCCTGGGCCACCCGCAGCGCCGCCGCCAGCTCGGCCGGGCGCAACGCGGGCAGGTCGGCGGTGAGCCCGGCCACCCAGCCGCCGCCCGCGACCGACGCGCCGTGCCGGAAGGCGGCGTTCAGCCCGGCGCCGGGGGCGTCGGGCAGCGCCCGGGCGCCCGCGCGGCGGGCGGCCTCGGCCACCCGGGCGTCGTCGGTGACGACCAGCACCCCCGCCACCGCCGGGCAGGCCCGCACCGCGGCGACCGTGTCGGCGGCCAGGGCCAGCGCCAGTTCCTCGTGCGGTACGGCCGGCAGCGCCCCCCGCAGCCGGCTCTTCGCGGCGGCCAGGCGCTTCACGGGCACCACCACGGTCCACCTCGGCTGACTCACACCGCCATCCTGCCAGCCGTCCGGCGGTACCCTCTCTGGCCGGACCCGGGTCGAGCAGGCATGATTTCCGCTGCGGGCGTCACCGGGTGCGGATCCGGTGCGGGGCGGGGCGGCACGAGGAGGCGCGGTGACACGGCGGAGGCTGGGGTTCTGGCAATGGTTCGCCGTGGTGCTGGTCAAGCCGGTGATGACCGTCTGGACCCGGCGCACCTGGCGCGGCATGGAGCACCTGCGCGGCGACGGCGGCGTGATCATCGTGCCGAACCACATCTCGCACGCCGACCCGCTCGTCGCGGCCCACTTCGTCTACGACTCCGGCCGTTGGCCGCAGTTCCTCGGCAAGGCCAGCGTGTTCCGGGTTCCGGTGATCGGCTGGATCCTGCACCGGTGCCGGCAGATCCCGGTCGAGCGCGACACCGTGGACGCGGTGCGGTCGCTGGACCACCTCGTCGCCGCGCTCGCCCAGGGCGGCGCGGTGGTGATCTACCCGGAGGGCACCATCACCCGCGAACCGGAGCTGTGGCCGATGAAGGGCAAGACCGGCGCCGCCCGCCTCGCGCTCGCCACCGGGGCGCCGGTGGTCCCGCTCGTCATGTGGGGCCCGGAGCGCATCTTCGACCCGCGCCGGTCCCGGCTGGACCCGCGCCCCCGGATCCCGGTGACCGTGGTCGCCGGACCCCCCGTCGACCTGGGCCGATGGGCCGGGTCGACCCCGACGAAGGCCGTCCTCGAGGAGATGACCGACACCATCATGCTGCGCCTTCGTGACATGCTCACCGAGATCCGGGGCGGCACCCCGCCACCACTGTGGGAACGGACGGCGCGCCCCGCCGTCGATCGGCGGCGGCCGGGGGCGGCGGCGTGAGCGGGCACGTCGCGGTCCTGGGTGCCGGCTCGTGGGGCACCGCGTTCGCCAAGATCCTCGCCGACGCCGGGCGGGACGTCACCGTCTGGGCCCGCCGTCAGGCGGTCGCCGACACGATCCGGGCCGAGCGGCGCAACCCGGAGTACCTGCCGGACGTGCTGCTGCCGGCGCGGGTCACGGCGACGGGCGACGCCGCCGAGGCGATCACCGGGGCCGAGCAGGTGGTGCTGGCCGTACCGTCGCAGACGCTGCGCGGCAACCTGGCCGAGTGGACCGCGCACCTGCACCCGGACGCCACCCTGGTCTCGCTGATGAAGGGCATCGAGCTCGGCACCACCAGGCGGATGAGCGAGGTGATCGTGGAGACCGCCGGGGTGGCGGCGGACCGGGTGGTGGTGGTCTCCGGCCCCAACCTGGCCCCGGAGATCGCCGCCGAGCAGCCCGCCGCCACGGTGGTCGCCTGCACCGACGCCGACCGGGCGACGCTGGTGCAGCGCTCCATCACCACGCCCTACTTCCGCCCGTACACCAACGACGACGTGATCGGCTGCGAGCTGGGCGGCGCGGTCAAGAACGTGATCGCCCTGGCGTACGGCATCGCCGTGGCGATGGGGTTCGGCGACAACACCCGGGCCATGCTCGTCACCCGGGGACTGGCCGAGACGGCCCGGCTCGGGGTGGCCCTGGGCGCCGACCCGCTCACCTTCGCCGGCCTGGCGGGGATGGGCGACCTCGTCGCCTCCTGCTCGTCGCCGCTGGCCCGCAACCGCACCTTCGGCGAGCACCTGGGCCGGGGCGCGACCCTGGAGGAGGCCCGCGTCGCCACCCGGCAGACCGCCGAGGGCGTCAAGAGCGCGCTGGCCCTGCGCGACCTGGCGCGGGCGCACGCGGTGGAGATGCCGATCACCGAGCAGGTCGAGCTGGTCTGCCACGAGGGGATGGACCCTCGGCTCGCCGTCGAGGCGCTGATGAGCCGCACCACCAAGCCGGAGTGAGCGACGTGACCGAGCACCACGACGGCACCCGCTGCGTCCGCGCCGGCCTGCCCGAGCCGGCTCCCGGCCAGCCGTTCCTGCCCGGGCCGGTGTTCGCCGCGCCGTACCACCTGGACCCGTGGGCGGGGCCGGCGGCGGCGCCCGACGGCTACGGCCGGCCGGACAACCCCACCCGGCGGCTGCTGGAGGCGGCCGTCGGGGAGCTGGAGGGGGGCGACTGCCGGGTCTTCGCCAGCGGGCAGGCCGCGATCACCGGGCTGCTGCTGACGCTGCTGCGGCCGGGGGACACCGTGGTGCTCCCGTCGGACGGGTACTTCGCCGTCCGGGCCTTCGCCGCCGACACGCTGGAGGGCATCGGCGTACGGGTGCTCCTCGCCCCGACCGCCGGCCCGCACCCGGCCTTCGACGGCGTACGCCTGGTGCTGCTGGAGACCCCGGCCAACCCCGGCCTGGACGTCGCCGACGTGGCGGCGCTGGCCGCCCGGGCGCACGCCGCCGGCGCCCTGGTGGCGGTCGACAACACCACGGCGACGCCGCTCGGGCAGCGCCCGCTCGACCTGGGCGCCGACGTCGTGGTGGCCTCCGGGACGAAGGCCCTCACCGGGCACTCCGACCTGCTGCTGGGCTACGTCGCGACCCGCTCGCCCGAGCTGCGGGACGCGGTCACCGCCTGGCGGAACGTCACCGGGGCCGTGCCGGGCGCGTTCGACGCCTGGCTCGCGCACCGGTCGCTGGCCACCCTCGACCTGCGGCTGGCCCGGCAGACCGCGAACGCGCAGGCCCTCGCCGGGCTGCTCGCGAGGCGCGACGACGTGACCGGGCTGCGCTGGCCGGGGCTGCCCGGCGACCCGGCCCACCCGGTGGCGTCGGTCCAGATGCGGCGGATCCCCGGGGTGCTCTGCTTCGACCTCGGCGACGCCGGGCGGGTGGCGCGGTTCCTCGACGCCGCCCGGCTGGTGGCCGCGGCCACCTCCTTCGGTGGCCTGCACACCACCGCCGACCGGCGGGCCCAGTGGGGCGACGACACCCCGCCCGGCTTCGTCCGGCTCTCCTGCGGGGTCGAGGACGCCGTCGACCTGGTCGCCGACGTGACCGCCGCACTGGACGCCAGCCGCTGAGCACCGGACACCGGCCCGGAGGTGCGCCGTGACCGTCTTCTCCTTCCGCCCCGACCGGCCCGCCCTCGTGCACCGGCTGCGCGCCGCCGGCTGCGTCTACGCCGAGGACGAGGCGGAGTTGCTGATCGCCGCCGCCGACTCGGCCGAGGCGCTGGCCGACCTGGTCGACCGCCGGGTCGCCGGGCTGCCACTGGAGTACGTGCTCGGCTGGGCCGAGTTCTGCGGCGAACGGATCGCCGTCGACCCCGGCGTGTTCGTGCCGCGTGCGCGTACCGCCCTGCTGGTCGACGTCGCCGTCGCGGTGACCGGCCCGGCGGCGGCCGTGGTGGACCTGTGCTGCGGCTCCGGCGCCACCACCGTGGCGCTGGCCCGCCGGCTCGCGCCGCGCTGGCTGGCCGCCGCCGACGTGGACCCCGCCGCCGTCGCCTGCGCCCGGCGCAACCTGGCCCCGCTGGCCGTGCCGGTCTTCGAGGGCGACCTGTACGACCCGCTGCCGGCCCGCTGGCGGGGCCGGCTGGACCTGGTGCTGGCCAACGCCCCCTACGTGCCGACGGCGGCGGTGGCGCTGATGCCGCCGGAGGCGCGGCTGCACGAGGCGCCGGTGGCCCTCGACGGCGGGCCGGACGGCCTGGCGGTGCTGCGCCGCGTCGCCGAGGGCGCGGCGCGCTGGCTGGCCCCGGGCGGGCACCTGGTGGTCGAGGCGGGGGAGGCGCAGGTGGAGGCGCTCCGCGCGGCGCTGACCGCCGTGGGCCTGCACCCCACGGTGACCCGGGACGACGACCGGGACGCCACCGCCGTCTCGGCCCGCCGCCCGGGCTGACCCCCGTCCGTCGCCGCGGCCTGGCGGGGGCGGGGAAGGGGAACTAGCCTCACGGCAGGCGTGGCGGCGGAAGGCGGTTGTCGTGGGTGGTGCGGACGTGCCGGTGGTCGTCGGGCTGGACAACGGAGGGACCAGCAACAACGCCACGGTGCTCACCGTGGACGGCCGGTTCCTGGTGGACGGCCTGGTGGAGAACCCGAGCGAGGTGCGCGCCGGCCCGGCGGCGGCGATCGAGGCGCTGGCCCGCGCGTTCGACGGGGTGCTGGCGCTGACGGGGGTGCCCCGCACGTCGGTGCGCGCGGTCGGGCTGGACACGCCGGGGCCGGCGAGCGCCACCGGGGTGATCTCGTCGCGCGGGTCGACCAACTTCTCCCAGCCGGCCTGGCGCGGCTACGACGTGCGGACGGCCCTGGAACGGCGGCTCGGCCTGCCGGTGCTCTACCACAACGACGGCAACGCCGCCGCGCTCTACGCCCACCACGCGCACTTCGGCGCGGAGGCGATGCGCCGCTCGTCGGTGTCGGCCATCGTCGGCACGGGGCTGGGCGGCGGTGTGGTCGAGGCGGGCCGGGTGGTCGCCGGGGCGGCCGGGATGGCCGGCGAACTGGGGCACGTGCACATCCCGCTGACCGGGCTGCTCGGGCCGGACCAGCCGGTGCCCACGTGCGCCTGCGGCTTCGCCGGTGACGCCGAGAGCGTCGCCTCGCTGACCGCCATCGGGCGGAACCTGCTGCCGTACTGGCTGGGGCGCTTTCCGGAGCATCCGCTGGCCGCCGAGCCGCCGGAGCGGGCGGCGAAGCTGGTCCGGGGCTACGGCGAGCGCGGCGACGCGTTGGCCCGGGAGGTGTTCACCCAGCAGGCGATGGCGCTGGGTCGACTCTTCACCGTGGCGGCCAACTTCACCGATCCGCACGCGTACTTCGTCGGGGGCGGGGTGGTGGAGGCGGCCCCGGAGTTCCGGGACTGGTTCCTCGCGACGGTGCGGGAGCACACGGTGCTGCGGGAGGAGCAGGCCGCGTCGGCCACCTTCGCCCTGGTGCCCGAGCGGGACATGGCCGGCGCCCGGGGCGTGGCCATCGCGGCGCTGGAGGCGCTGCGCGCCGGCCCCGCACCCCGCCCGGTCGTCGCGGGCTGACCGCCCGACTTCCCGCCGGGCGACGGCCCCACCGGCTCCCATCGGTGGGACCGCCGCCGGCAGGGCACCGGCGCGACGGGTCAGCGGCCGCGCCGGCGTCCCCGGAGGGAGGGGTCAGTGTCCGGGCGGTGCCCCGACGAAGGCGGCCCAGGCGGCCGGCGGGAAGAGCAGCGCGGGGCCGGACGGGTCCTTGGAGTCGCGGACGGCGACCGTGCCCGGGACCACCGCCATCTCCACGCACGCCCCCTCGTCGCCGCTGCGGCTGCTCTTGCGCCACCGCGCCACGGCCAGCGCCGCGCTGATCGTCGGTGTCATGGTCCTACCGTCCCTTCAGTAGTTGGAGGAGCTGGTCGCGGCTGTCCGCCGGGCTGAGCGCGACGGTCCGCAGGTGCTCCATGATCTTGGTGCAGGTACGCAGGTCGCCCGGTCGGTCGAGGACCATCTGCCCGGCCACCGTCTCGACCGAGGCGATGATCGGGTCCTCCGGGTCTGCGAACTCCAGGATGTGCAGCGAGCCCCGGGTGCCCCGGTGGTAGCCGGCGGCGAGCGGGATCACCTGGACCGTGATGTTGGGCAGCTCGCCCATCTTGACCAGGTGGTGCAGCTGCGACTCCATCACCGAACGGTCGCCGACGGGCCGGAGCAGTGCGCCCTCGTCGATGATGGCGTCCAGGATCGGCGGCTGGTCACTGATGAGCCGCTGCTGCCGGTCGAGCCGGAACTGGACCCGCTGCTCCACCTCGTCGTCGCGCAGGGTGTGCGGGCCGCCGCGCATCACGCCCCGGACGTAGTCGGCGGTCTGCAACAGCCCCGGCACCACCGAGGGCTCGAAGTTGGCGATGCCGGTGGCCTCGGCCTCCAGCGCGATGAAGTCGATGGTGCGCCGGTCGAGCAGGTGCGAGTACGACACCCACCAGCCGGGTTTGCGCGCGTCCTTGGCGAGCTGCACGGCGGCGGCCACCTCGTCGGCACCGACCCCGTAGAGGGTGAGCAGGGCGCGCACGGTGGCGGGGCTGACCAGCGTCTGCGCGTTCTCGTAGCGGGACAGGGTGCTGCGGGTGCTGCTGATCTCGTCCGCCGCCGCCTCCAGCGTGAGGCCGGCGGCTTCCCGGTGGGTGCGCAGCGCGATGCCCAGTCGCCGGGCACGGGCGGTCTTCGGAGCCATGCATCGATCGTCGCACATCTTCCCGGGAACGTGTAGATGAGAGAACGTCGATGAGAGTTGCATTCATGGCTGTAGACATGCCAATCTGTCATCGCGTCCTCACTGCCGGTTGTCGTGGCGACGGCGGTGGTGAGCGACCGGAGGGGAAGGGGCGCGCGGCGATCGGGTTTCTCCCCCGTACCCGATCGCCGCGTGCCACGCCCCGTGGCCCGTCAGCCGGAAGGGACCCGACGTGCGTACTGCCCGACAGGCCCACGCCGACCGCCCCGGCGGGCACCGATGACGCGGTTCCTGGTGGTGCTCACCGACGTGCGGCCGGCCGAGGGCGCCGGACGCGACGAACGCAACTGCCCCGAGCGCCGCCGTCAGGTGGTCGGGGCGAGCAGCCGCGAGGCGGCGGACCGGATCGCGGGCGCGTTCATGGCGCTGGGCATGGTGCGGGCCGGCCGGCAGCGGGTCAAGGTGATCGCCATCGGCCGGCGGCACGCGCGCGGCTGACGCCGCCGAGAGCGGTGCGGTCGCGGGAGGCGGCCCCGCCGGGTGGGAGGGCCGCCCGGCAGGCGGCCCGGCCCGGCAGGCGGCCCGGCCCGGCAGGCGGCCCGGCCCGGCGGGAGGCGCGGCCCGGCGCCCCGCCGGGCCGTCCGGCGTCACAGCATCCTGCGCCGCTTCAGGTAGGCGACCAGGTCGTCGTAGACGCCCCCCTCGTTGGCGAACATCGCCACGTTGCGGGCGGTGGCCATCCACGGCTTCGTCGACGGCCGGACCTCCTTGACCGCCCGCTCCAGGTCCCGGTGCTCGATCATCCGCACCTCGCCGCTGCGTACCGAGTCGGCCATTGCGAACTCGGCGGCCGTCTCGCAGAGGTGGGCCAGGTCGGCGCCCGAGTAGTCCTCGGTGGCCGCCACGATCTTCCGCAGGTCGATCCCCGCGATCGGCCGCTCCCGCAGGTGGTACTCCAGGATGGCGCGGCGCGCCTCGGCGTCCGGCGGCAGCACCAGCACCACCCGGTCGAGCCGCCCGGGACGGCGCAGCGCCGGGTCGACGTCCCACGGGGTGTTGGTGGCGGCCAGCACGAAGACGCCCTCGTTGCTGCCCTCCATCCCGTCCAGCTCCGCCAGCAGCTGGTTGCCCAGCGTCCGCATCGAGCTGGAGCCGACCTGCGAGCGCTTGTGCCCCAGCGCGTCGACCTCGTCCAGGAAGAGCACGCAGGGCGCGTTGCGGCGGGCCGCCTGGAACAGCTCGTGCAGGTTGCGCTCCGAGTTGCCCATCCACATGTCCAGCACATCCACGATGGACAGCGAGATGAACTTCGCGCCCATCTCCCCGGCGACCGCCCGGGCCAGGAACGTCTTGCCGCAGCCGGGCGGGCCGTAGAGCATCAGGCCGCCGCGGAGGCTCTTGCCGTACATCCTGCGCAGCTCCGGGTTGCGCAACGGGCCGAGGAAGGCCAGCTCCAGGCGCTCCTTGACCGCCGACATGCCGCCCACGTCGGCCAGCCGGATGCCGGAGGCCTCCACGTCGTACACCCGGTCGGAGTGGCCGGCGACCGGCTCCGGCTCGTCGCCGGCGCGGGCGAACCGCGGCGGCACCACGTCGGCCAGTTCCTGCTCGTAGGCGGCGAGGGGATCCTGGTCGGCGGTCGTGGCGGAACCGCCGGGCCCGGCCGGTGCCGGGCGCTGCGCCGGCGGTCGCGGGTCCGCCGGGGGCGGCGTCGGCGGCGGGAGTACGGAGCCGCCCAGCGCTCGCTGCATCAGCGCCTGCGCCTGGCCGTTGCCCGGATCCCGGGCGAGGGCCTGCCCGACCTGCGCGATCGCCTCCCCGGCCCGGCCGGCGTCCAGCAGCAGCGCGGCGAGGTGCAGGCGCAGCGGCAGGTCGTCGGGGCGGGCGTCCAGGGCCGCCGTCAGGGACTCGATGAGGGGATCAGCGCTCATAGGACGTGCAGCGTAGTGGGCGTCCCGTGCCGTCACCGTCCCCGTACGGCCGGTTACGGAACGTATATCCTCTGTTGACCGGTTGCTGCGGCGGTCCGGCTGTCGCCGGGTATCGGCATCCGGCGCCCGCCACGCACAGTAAGGTCAACCGGGTGAGCGCCACGACCGGAGCAGTCGCGTACGAAGAGGTGACGCAGTGACCACCCCAGGCAGGACCCGCGTGGCGATCGTGTTCGGCGGCCGCAGCCCGGAGCACGGCATCTCCTGCGTGAGCGCCGGCAGCGTGCTCGGCGCCCTCGACCCGGACGAGTTCGAGGTGGTGCCGGTGGGCATCACCCGGGCCGGCCAGTGGGTGCTGACCAGCGGCGACCCCGGCCAGTTGGCGATCAACGCGCGCCGGCTGCCGGAGATCACCGCCGAGTCCGGCACCGACATCGTGCTGCGCGCCGACCCGACCGGCAACGGGCTCATGGTGCTCGACCCGACCGAGGGTCCCCGGGTGCTCGCCGACGTCGACGTGGTCTTCCCGGTGCTGCACGGCGCGTACGGCGAGGACGGCACCATCCAGGGCATGCTGGAGATGGCCGGCATCCCGTACGTCGGGGCGAACGTCTTCGCCTCCGCCGCCGCCATGGACAAGGAGTTCACCAAGAAGCTCTGCGCCGCCGAGGGCATCCCGGTGGGCCCGTACGCGGTGCTGCGTAACGGCATGACGCTGAGCGAGGCGGACAAGGAGCGGCTCGGCCTGCCGGTCTTCGTGAAGCCGTCCCGGGCCGGTTCGTCGTTCGGCATCAGCAAGGTCGACGACTGGGCCGACCTCGACGCGGCGGTCGCCACCGCCCGGCAGATCGACCCGAAGGTGCTCGTCGAGGGTGCGGTCGTCGGGCGCGAGATCGAGTGCGGCGTGCTGGAGGGCGAGGCCGGCGGCGCGCCGGAGGCGTCCGTGCTGGCCGAGGTCCGGGTGGTCGGGGACTACGACTTCTACGACTTCGAGGCGAAGTACATCGACTCCGAGTCCGCCTGCGAGTACGACATCCCCGCCGGCCTGCCGGAGCGGGTGACCCGCCAGGTCCGGGAGTGCGCCACCCGCGCCTTCACCGCGCTCGACTGCGCGGGCCTGGCCCGGGTCGACTTCTTCGTCACCCCGGAGCTGGACGTCTACCTCAACGAGATCAACACCATGCCGGGCTTCACCCCGACGTCGATGTTCCCGCGCATGTGGGCGGCGTCCGGGCTGGAGTACCCGAAGCTGGTCAACCGCCTCATCCGCACCGCCCTGCACCGCGGCGTCGGCCTGCACTGAGGTGTGAGGAAGGGCACCTTCCTCACGCCTGGTGCATGGGAAGGTGCCCTTCCTGACCGTTGCCGGCCCACGCGAGGCGGGCCAGGGCAGGGCGGGGATCAGGTCCGGCAGCCGCTGGGGGTGTCGGCGGCGGCGACGGAGGGCACCGAGGCCACGATCGTGTCCGAGACGGGGGCGACCCACTGCAACCCCTGCCCGTAGAAGTGCGGCACGCGGACCGTGACGGCGGTCTCCCGGTCCATGGTGGTGAGCACGGTGGCGTCGCGTTCCTCGCTGGCGTACCAGCAGACCCGGTTGACCGTCCAGACGTGGTCGGTGTCGTCGACGGCCGGCTTGGCCCCGCCGCAGGCGACGGTGACCGCCGGGTCGCCGTACGCGGCGTTCTGCTCCGGGCCGGCCGTGACCGGGCGCTGGGCGAGGTCGTTGACCGTGGGCGGCAACTGGGAGAGCAGGGCGCGGCAGACCGTGGCGGGCCGTTCGGCCAGCGTCGGCGCGGCCATCTCGACCGGGGCGGTGGAGCGCGGTCCGGCGCTCGTGGCGGTCGCGCTCGGCGTGGCGGCCGGCTCGGCCCGCTCGTCGGGGGAGAGTTGGGCGAACGCGAACGCGCCCACCAGCACGGTGACCGGCAGTGCGATCAGCGTGGCGACCAGCGCCGCGCCGCGCGTCGTGCGGTCGCGGGTCGGCCGGTCGGGGGCCACCTCGTCCGGCTGGGCGGAATCGGTCACGGGAGAGTCAGTGATCTTGTCCACTTACAGGCGCACCACCGAACACGTGAGGGTGCGGGTGATGCCGGGCACCATCTGCACCTTGCTGACGATGAGTTTGCCGAGCTCGTCGACGGTGTTCGCCTCGGTGAGCACGACCACGTCGTACGGCCCGGTGACGGCGTCGACGCGTACCACGCCGGCAAGGTCCGAGATGAGACCGGCCACGTCACGCGCCCGGCCGACCTCGGTCTGGATGAGGATGTACGCCTGTACCACGACTCGACCTCCGTCCGTCGCCGCCCTGGAGCGGCCCGAAGGGAGAAAGTACCTTACGGACCAGGTCTGATCCCTATCGGTGGTCAAGGAGAAGCGGTGAGCGAGCAGCACGGCGGAGGAGCGGCATGAGTGTCGCGGGGATCGGCGAGTTCGGCCTGATCGACCGGGTGACCGCCCGGTTGTCGTACGGATCGACGGTACTGCTGGGCCCGGGGGACGACGCGGCGGTGGTGGCCGCCCCGGACGGCCGGGTCGCGGCCTCGACCGACGTGCTGGTGGAGGGGCGGCACTTCCGGCGGGACTGGTCCAGCGCGCGTGACGTCGGCCACCGGGCGGCGGCGGCGAACCTGGCCGACATCGCCGCGATGGGGGCGCAGCCGACCGCGCTGCTGGTGGCGCTCTGCATGCCGCCCGAGCTGGATCCCGGGTGGGCCGAGGAGCTCGCCGACGGGCTGGCCGCCGAGGCGGCGAAGGTCGGCGCGAGCGTGGTGGGCGGGGACATGTCGGGCAGCCCGACGCTGACCATCGCGGTCACGGCTCTCGGCGACCTGGGCGGCCGGCCGCCGGTGACGCGCTCCGGCGCGCGGCCCGGTGACGTGCTGGCCCTGGCCGGCCGCATCGGGTACGCGGCGGCCGGGCTGACCGTGCTCTCCCGGGGCTTCCGTACGCCCCGGCTGCTGGTGGAGGCCTGCCGGCGGCCCGAGGTGCCGTACGCGGCGGGGCCGCACGCCGCCCGGCTCGGCGCCACCGCCATGATCGACGTGTCGGACGGGCTGCTCGCCGACGTCGGGCACGTGGCGAAGGCGAGCGGGGTCGCCGTGGACGTGCGCCGGGACGCCTTCGAGGTGCCCCGGCAGATGCGCGACGCCGCCCAGGCGCTCGGCGTCGACCCGTACTCCTGGCTCCTCGCCGGGGGCGAGGACCACGCGCTGGCCGCGACCTTCCCGTCGGCGGTGGCGCTGCCGGCCGACTGGCGGCCGATCGGGCGGGTGACGGAGGGCTCGGGTGTCACGGTCGACGGGCAGCCGTACGACGGACCCGCTGGCTGGGACCACTTTCGGTAAGGGCCGATCGGCGTCGTACCCTTTACTCCGTGAGTGAGATCGAGATTCGGGCCGAGCGCTTCGACTCGCCGGTGGCGCAGGGCCTGATCCGCGCCGCGCTGGCCGACCTGGGTGCCCGGTACGGCGGCAGCGGCGACGAGACCCCGGTCGACCCGGGCGAGTTCGTGCCGCCCGCCGGCGCCTTCCTCGTCGCCCACCTCGGCGGCGAGCCGGTCGGCTGCGGCGGCTGGCGCAGCCACGGTGACGAGGGCGACACCGCCGAGCTGAAGCGGATGTACACCGCGCCGGCGGCCCGGGGCCGGGGCGTGGCCCGGGCGGTGCTGGCGGCGGTGGAGCGCTCCGCGCGGGAGCACGGGCGCAAGCGGATCGTCCTGGAGTGCGGCGACAAGCAGCCGGAGGCCATCGCCATGTACACGGCGGCCGGTTACGAGCGCATCCCGAACTTCGGCTTCTACCGCGACGCCCCGGGCTGCATCTCCTTCGCCCGCACGCTCTGACCCGCCTCGCGCGTGCCCTGACCCGCCTCACGCACGCGCTGACCCGCCTCACGCGCCTTGAGCCGTCTCGCGCCGGGGTCGTCCGGGCCCCCGGCGCCGGTGCGCCGCATGCGCGGGCGGGCGCCGGAGATGGGGAGTCGCCGGACACGACAGAGCCGGCGGACCGCAAGGGCCCGCCGGCAATGACGAGTGTGGAGCTGGGGCCTACCGCGTCAGGCGCGGGTGACCTTGCCCGCCTTGATGCAGGAGGTGCAGACCTTCAACTTCTTGGTGTTGCCGCCACCGGCCGGGGTACGCACCGACTGGATGTTCGGGTTCCAGCGGCGGTTGGTCCGCCGGTGCGAGTGGGACACGTTGTGGCCGAAGCCCGGTCCCTTGCCACAGACGTCGCACACGCTAGCCACGGGATACTCCTGGGATTGAAACGTTCATGAGGTCGCCGCCAGGCGCAGCCCGGGCAACCTGGCCAGGTTACCCGATGACCCGGGGCCCGACCAACCGGCCCCGGACGCCGGCCCAGGGTGGGGGGCGTGACCGCGCGACGCGGTCCCGGTCGCCCGGCCCGCGCCCGCCCCCCGCGGCACCGCCGCACCGGGGGACACGCCACGAGGGTAGTGGGTGTCGCGCGGCTGCCGGACACGCCGTGGGAGTCGCGTGGACCCCGGCGCGTGTCGGTGCGCGCCAGTAGGCTTCTCGCCGTGCTGGACACCCTCGACGCCGCCGCGGTCCGCCGTTGGTGCGCGGGCGGGCTGGTCGCGCTCAAGCGCCACCAGGGCGAGATCGACGACCTGAACGTCTACCCGGTGCCCGACGGCGACACCGGCACCAACATGGTGCTCACCCTCACCTCGGCCCAGCAGGCGCTCGCGATGGACCTCGGCACCCTCCCGGAGGACGGGCCCACCGCGCACGGGCACGCGTTGCGGCTGATGGCCCGGGGCGCGCTGCTGGGCGCGCGGGGCAACTCGGGGGTGATCCTGTCGCAGATCCTGCGCGGCTTCGCCGACGCCGTCGCCGCCGCGCCCGCCGTGCGGGGGCGCGAGCTGGCCGCCGCCCTGCGCGACGGCACCGCCGCCGCCTACGCCGCGGTCGCCCGCCCGGTCGAGGGCACGCTGCTCAGCGTCGTCGCCGCGGCGGCGCACGCCGCCGAGCGGGCCGACAGCGACGACCTGCGGGCGGTCGTCCGGGCGGCGGCGGGCGGGGCGGCGCACGCGTTGGCGCGCACCCCCGAGCAGCTTCCGGCGCTGGCCCGGGCCGGCGTCGTGGACGCCGGCGGCCGGGGCCTGTGCCTGCTGCTCGACGCCCTGGTCGAGGTCGTGACCGGCGAGAGCCCCGAGCGTCCCGCGCCCGCGCCGCGCCCGGTCCGCCCGCCGGCCACCGCCGTGCGCGAGACCGGTTCCGAGGAGTACGCGTACGAGGTGCAGTTCCTGCTCGACGCCGGGCCGGAGGCGGTGGCCCGGCTGCGGGAGGAGCTGGCGGCCCTGGGCGACTCGCTGGTGGTCGTCGGCGACGGCAGCGCCGGCACGGGCACCTGGAACGTGCACGTGCACGTCAACGACGTGGGCGCGGCCATCGAGGCGGGCGTGGTGGCCGGCCGGCCGCACCGCATCTCGGTGACCCGCTTCGCCGACCAGCTCGCACCGGTGTCGCCCCCCACGGCGGCGGACGGGCGGGCCGCCGTGGTGGTGGCCGCCGGCGCGGGCATCGCCGAGCTGTTCGCCGGCGAGGGCGCGACGGTGGTGCCCGGCAACCCGTCGATCGGCGAGCTGCTGGACGCGATCCGCGCCACCGGGGCGGCCCGCGTGGTGGTGCTGCCCAACGATCCCGACACGCAGGCGGTGGCGAACGCCGCCGCCCGGGAGGCGCACGGGCTCGGCGTCAAGGTCAGCGTGGTGCCGACCCGCTCGCCGGTGCAGGCGCTGGCCGCCCTCGCCGTACGCGACCCGGGGCGGCGCTTCGCCGACGACGTGATCGCGATGGCCGAGGCGGCCGGCGCGTGCCGCTACGCCGAGGTCTGCTACGCCCGCCGCGAGGCGCTGACCGTGGCCGGCCCCTGCCGTCCCGGCGACGTGCTGGCGCTGGTCGAGGGGGAGGTGCACCTGATCGGGTCCGACCTGACCGACACCTGTGCCGCCATGGTCGACCGGATGCTCGGCGGCGGCGGTGAGCTGGTGACCCTGCTCTCGGGGGCGGATGCTCCCGACGGGCTGGCCGACGCGGTCCGCGAGCACGTCGGGCGGCGCTGGCCGTTCGTCGAGGTGCAGGCATATCCGGGCGGGCAGCCGCACTATCCGCTCCTGGTGGGGGTCGAATGACGTCCGAGCCGGCGACGATGGACACGCCGCTGAAGAAGCTGGTCGGCGAGAAGACCGCGAAGGCCCTCGCCGGGCACCTCGACCTGCACACCGCCGGCGACCTCGTCTACCACTTCCCGCGCCGCTACGACGAGCGCGGCGAGCACACCGACATCCGGTCGCTCGACGTCGGCGAGCAGGCCACCGTGCTGGCCCAGGTGCAGCGCACCGCCGTACGCCCCATGCGCCAGCGCCGGGGCAACCTGCTGGAGGTGACGGTCGGCGACGGCTCGGGCGGCACCCTGACCCTGACCTTCTTCGGCAACCAGGCCTGGCGCGAGCGCGAGCTGCGCCCCGGCCGCTGGGGGCTCTTCGCCGGCAAGGTCACCGAGTTCCGGGGCAAGCGGCAGCTCAACGGCCCGGAGTACGTCCTGCTCGGGGAGGGCGGCGACGGCGAGGCGGCGGCCAACGAGGAGATCGAGGAGTTCGCGGGCGCGCTGATCCCGGTCTACCCGGCCGCCGCGGCGGTGCCCACCTGGGTGATCGCCCGCTGCGTCCGGGTGGTGCTGGACACCTTCACCGCGCCGGACGACCCGCTGCCCGCGACTTTGCGGGCGAGCCGCAACCTGGGTGGCATCGACACGGCGCTGCGCGAGATCCACAGGCCGACCAGCAAGGAGGCGCTCTACCGAGCCCGGCACCGGCTGAAGTGGGACGAGGCCTTCGCCGTGCAGCTCACCCTGGTGCAGCGCAAGCACCGCGCCGCCGCCTCGCCGGCCCGGCCCCGCCCGGCGAAGCCCGGCGGCCTGCTCGACGCCTTCGACGCCCGGCTGCCCTACGAGCTGACGCCCGGCCAGCACGACGTGGGCGTGGAGATCGCGGCGGACCTGGCCACGGCCCACCCGATGCACCGGCTGCTCCAGGGCGAGGTCGGCTCCGGCAAGACGGTGGTCGCGCTGCGCGCGATGCTCCAGGTGGTCGACGCGGGCGGGCAGGCCGCGCTGCTGGCCCCGACCGAGGTGCTCGCCGCGCAGCACCACCGGGGCATCCTCGACCTGCTGGGGCCGCTCGGGCGGGCCGGCGAGCTGGGCGCGGCCGACGACGCCACCCGGGTCGAGCTGGTCACCGGCTCGCTGGGCGCGGCGGCCCGACGGCGGGCGCTGGCCGAGGTCGCCAGCGGCGCCGCCGGCATCGTGCTCGGCACCCACGCCCTGCTCTACGAGGGCGTCGACTTCGCCGACCTCGGCCTGGTGGTGGTCGACGAGCAGCACCGCTTCGGCGTGGAGCAGCGCGACGCGCTGCGCGCCAAGGCCGAGCAGCCGCCGCACGTGCTGGTGATGACGGCCACCCCGATCCCGCGCACGGTGGCGATGACCGTCTACGGCGACCTGGAGACCTCCACGCTCTCCCAGCTGCCGCAGGGCCGATCACCGATCGCCTCGCACGTGGTCCCGGTCGCCGAGAAGCCGGCCTTCCTGGACCGGGCCTGGCGCCGGGTGCGCGAGGAGGTGGCCGCCGGGCACCAGGCGTACGTCGTCTGCCCGCGCATCGGGGAGGGGCCGGCGAGCGAGGAGGAGCCGCCGCCGGAGGACGACAACGGGCGGCGGCCGCCGATGGCGGTCACCGAGGTGGCGCCGCTGCTCGCCGAGGGGCCGCTGCACGGCCTGCGCATCGGCGTGCTGCACGGCCGGCTGCCGGCCGACGAGAAGGACGCGGTGATGCGCTCCTTCGCGGCCGGCGATCTCGACGTGCTGGTCGCCACGACCGTGGTCGAGGTGGGCGTCAACGTGCCGAACGCGACCGTGATGATCGTGCTCGACGCCGACCGGTTCGGCGTCTCCCAGCTGCACCAGCTGCGCGGCCGGGTCGGCCGGGGCTCCGCCCCGGGGCTCTGCCTGCTGGTCACCGAGGCGCTGGAGGGCACGCCCGCGCGGGAGCGGCTCGACGCGGTGGCCTCCACCACCGACGGGTTCAAGCTCGCCGAGCTGGATCTGGAGCAGCGCCGGGAGGGCGACGTGCTGGGCGCCACCCAGTCGGGGCGCCGCTCGCACCTGCGGCTGCTCTCGCTGCTGCGCGACGCCGACCTGATCCGCGACGCCCGGGCCGAGGCGATCTCCCTGGTCGAGGAGGACCCGGAGCTGGCCCGGCATCCGGCGCTGGCCGCGTCGGTGGCGGCCCTGGTCGATGAGGAACGCGCCGAATACCTGGAGAAGGGCTGATCTAGGCTCCGAAGGATGTCGGCATCCTATTTAGACAGTGGCGTGCTCCTGCTGGCCCGGGGCGACGAGATCCTGACCGAACAGGTCGCCGGGGTGGCCGATCGGAGCACCGGTGTCCACTGCGCTCCCGGGACCCGGTTCCAGATCGCCTCGATCAGCAAGCAGATGGCCGCCGCGGCGGTGCTGTTGCTCGCCGAGCGGGGTGCGCTGAGCCTGTCCGATCCGGTCGTGCGCTGGCTGCCCGGCCCGCCGCCGGAATGGTCCGGCATCACGCTGCACCACCTGCTCACCCACACCTCGGGCCTGGGCCACTGGGAGCAGTACCCGGCGGTCGATCTCGCCGACCCGGCCGAGCCGGACGACCTGCTCCGCTCGTTCGCCGCGGTGCCGCCGCTGTTCCGGCCCGGAGCCGGGTGGCACTACAGCAGCCCCGGCTACGTGCTGTTGGCCCGGGCCGTCGAGCGCGCGGCCGACCGGCCGTACGCCGAGTTCCTCGCCGAGGAGGTCTTCGCGCCGCTGGGCATGACGGGCAGCTTCGCCGGTGCGGGCGACGGACGGCCGGACGTGGCGGTCGGACACGAGGGCGGCCGTCCGGTGCCGTCCTGGGACCTGGCGACCGTGAGCATGGGCGCGGGTGACGTCTGGTGCACCGGGACGGACCTGCTCACCTGGCTCGACGTGCCGCGTCGGGGCCAGCTGCTCGCCCCGGCCTCGGTGACGGCGATGACCGCTGCACACGCGCCCACCGGCCGGCCCGGGGAGGCGTACGGCTACGGGTTCTTCGTCGGCCCGCTGGCCGGCAGACGGGCGCTGCACCACTCGGGGGACAACGGCGGCTACAAGGCGTTCGCGGCCTGGCTGCCCGACTCGGACCAGCGGCTCGTGCTGCTGACCAACCAGGCCGAGGTCGACCCGGTCACGGTCACGTCGGTGCTCGGTCCCCCCGAGGCGCGTTGACCGTGCGTGGACGCCGACCGGGTGGCGGACGCGCCCTCGGTGCGGGCCGGCGGGGCCGACAGGTCGTGGCGGGTCCGCCCGTCGCCTCGGGTGCTTCGTCCACGGCCCGGGCGGTCGCGTAGCGTCGGGGCATGGGCAGGGAGCGACGGTGACCCGGATCGTGGCCGGAACCCTTGGTGGGCGGCGGATCGCCGCGCCGCCCGGCGCGGGCACCCGACCGACGTCGGACCGGGTGCGCGAGGCGCTGTTCAGCGCCGTGCAGGCCGAGGTCGACCTGGCCGGCGTCCGCTTCGCCGACCTCTACGCCGGCTCCGGGGCGGTCGGCCTGGAGGCCCTCTCCCGGGGGGCCGCGCACGTGCTGCTGGTGGAGTCCGACCCCCGGGCGGCCCGGGTGGTCCGGGAGAACGTGGCCACGTTGCGCGCCGCGCCGGCCGCCCGGCTGGTCACCGGCAAGGTCGCCACCGTGCTGGCGGCCGGCCCGGACGGCGACCCGTACGACGTGGTCTTCGCCGACCCGCCCTACGCGGTGCCGGACGCGGAGATCACGGCGATGCTCGTCGCGCTGGTCGACGGCGGCTGGCTGGCCCCGGACGCCCTGGTGGTGGTGGAGCGGTCCAGCCGCACGGGCCCCGTCGGGTGGGTGCAGGGCATCACCGGCGAGCGCAGCCGGCGCTACGGCGAGACGACCCTTTGGTACGGTCGCCGATCATGAGACGTGCGGTGTGTCCCGGCTCGTTCGATCCGGTCACCAACGGGCACCTCGACATCGTCGGCCGGGCGAGCCGGCTGTTCGACGAGGTGATCGTGGGCGTGCTGGTCAACCAGTCGAAGAGCGGCCTGTTCACCGTCGAGGAGCGGATCGACATGCTCCGCGAGGTGACCGCCTCCTACGAAAACGTCCGGGTCGAGTCGTTCCGCGGCCTGCTTGTCGACTTCTGTCGGGCGCAGCAGGCGAGCGTGCTGATCAAGGGCCTGCGGGCGGTCAGCGACTTCGACTACGAGTTGCAGATGGCGCAGATGAACATCGGCCTGGCCGGCGTCGAGACCCTGTTCATGCCGACCAATCCGCTCTACTCGTTCCTCTCCTCCAGCCTGGTCAAGGACGTGGCGAAGTGGGGCGGCGACATCTCCGCCCACGTGCCCGACCGGGTCCGCGAGGAGTTGAGCGCCCGGCTCGTCCCGCCGTCGCGCGACTGACCGCCCGGGGCCGCCACCCCCGCCGGCGCCGTGCCCGACGGGGGGACGGCGCCGTGGCGTATCGCGACGCGCCGGGCCGGGGTGAGCGGTGCGCTGTGGTCGGGGCGCGACATGATGTGTGCAGCGGGAAACCGGCCGTAGCCCGCATCATGTAGGTCGGCCCGACGAACGACAGGAGTGAGGTACCGGTGGACCCGCTCGATCGCATCGACGAACTGATCGCCATGGTGGAGCAGGCGCGCTCCGTCCCGATGTCGCGCAACAACTGCATGGTCGACCGGGGCGAGTTCATCGCGATCCTCGATGAGCTGCGCGCCGAACTCCCCGCCGACCTGCGTCGGGCCGCCGCGCTGCTGGACGAGCGGGACAAGATCATGGAGGCCGGCAAGCGCGAGGCCGACCGGATCATCAGCGAGGGTGAGGCGGAACACGCCCGGCTGGTCTCGGTGAACGAGATCACGGTCTCCGCCGAGCACGAGGGCGCGCGGATCATCGCGGAGGCCCGCGCCGAGGCGCAGCGCCTGCGCGAGGAGGTCGACGACTACGTCGACACCGCGCTTGCCAACTTCGAGCAGTTCCTCACCCGGGCGCTGGCCTCGATAGAGCGCGGGCGGGACAAGATGCACGCGCTACGCGAGATCGGCACCTTCGGTGGGGAGGAGGCGGACCGCCCGCTACCCTTCTGAGCGGCACCTCACCAGCCGGCAGATGGGGCGGGCGCCGCCCCCGGTTCGACGGTCCGGCGGTCGCCCAGGTAACCTTTTTTGTCGGCCTCTCACCGGCCGGAGTCTGACTATGCCCAAACACACGCCTTCGACACTCAACCCCAGGTCGCCGCTGGTCCTCGACACGAGGGAGCTGCCGCGCCGACCTGGTGCGTTGCGTACGGAAAAGCGGGTGGTGCCGGCACCGGCGGACCTCGGCGGCGAGATGATCGCCGTGCCGGAGGGCGCGGACCTCGACCTCGACCTGAGGTTGGAGTCGGTGTCCGAGGGCGTGCTCGTCTCCGGGACCGTCAGCGGTCGCGTCCGGGGCGAGTGCGGTCGCTGCCTTCGCGAGATCGACGACTCGCTGGTTGTGCGGATCCAGGAGCTGTACGCGTACGAGAACAGCACCACGGACACCACGACCGACGAGGACGAGGTGGGCCGGATGCAGGACGATCTGATCGACCTGGAGCCGGCGCTGCGGGACGCGGTGGTGCTCGCGCTGCCGACCAACCCGCTCTGCCGGGAGGACTGCCCAGGCCTGTGCCCCGAATGCGGGGTGCACTTGGACGATCTGCCGGCCGACCACAGTCACGAGCAGATCGACCCGCGTTGGGCGGGCCTGTCGCAACTGAACCGTAAAGAGGAGTAGGAACCGTGGCCGTCCCCAAGCGCAAGATGTCGCGCAGCAACACCCGCGCCCGCCGGGCGAACTGGAAGGCGACCGTGGTCGCGACCGTGGCCTGCCCCCAGTGCAAGTCGGCGAAGCTGCCCCACGCCGCCTGCTCCGTCTGCGGCACCTACAACGGCCGCCAGGTCCTCGAGGTCTGACCTGGACGCCGAGTGACGCCCCCGACCCCCGGTCGGGCGGCGCGCGCACCCTGGCAATCGCCCGGTGCCCCGGCTCCCTCCGACGCCGGCCGGCCTGTTCCGGCCGGCGTTCCGATGGAGCCGGGCACCGCGCGGATCGCCGTTGACCTCCTCGGCGGGGACGACGCTCCCGCCGTCGTGGTTGACGGCGCTCTGCGGGCCGTGCGCGCCGACCCGGACCTGCATCTGCTTCTCGTCGGCCCGGCCGAGGCCGCCGGCGAGGTGATCCGTGCCCTCGACCCGGCACAGCGTGCCCGGGTCACCGTGCGGCCGGTCCGCGCCGCCGTCGGCATGGCCGACCATCCCGTGGCCGCCCGTGCCGACAGCACCGTCCGCGCGGTGGTGCACGCCGTCCGCGACGGCGTCGCCGACGCGCTCGTCTCCGCCGGGTCCACCGGCGCCACCGTCACCGCCGTCGCGCTCGGCCTCGGCCGCTGGCCGGACGTGCGCCGTCCGGCGCTGATCGCCACCCTGCCGGCCGTCGCCGGCCCCGTGGTCCTGCTGGACGTCGGCGGCTCGCTGGAGCCACGCCCGGCCACCCTGGCCCGGCACGCCGTGCTCGGCGCCGCCTACGCGGCGGTGGCGCACGCCGTCGTCGCGCCCCGGGTGGGGCTGCTCTCGGTGGGCACCGAGGCGGGCAAGGGCGACCGCGCCCGCCGGCTCGCCGATCCCGTCCTCGCCGCCGCGTCGCTGCCCTGCGACGGGCGCTACGTCGGCCTCGTCGAGGGGTACGACGTCTCCCTCGGCACGCGCGCCGATGTGGTGGTCACCGACGGGTTCACCGGTAACGTGCTGCTCAAGGCGATCGAGGGCGCGTACGCGATGGCCGGCGGGCCCCCGTCCGGCGGCGGCGCCCCGCGCGCGGCGGCCCTGCTCGGGGTCGCCGGGACTGTCGTCGTCTGCCACGGCGCCGCCCGCGCCGAGGACGTCGCCGCGGGCATCGCGCTGGCCGCCCATCTCTGGCGACGACGCGCCACCGACCACGTCCGCGCGCTGCTCGACGGCGCCGAGGCGGGCGACCGCGAGGAACGCACCGACCGCTCCACCGACACCGAGGTACCCACATCATGAGCAACGACAAGCGGCGGCGGGCGTCCGTCGGTCACCTGGAAGCCGCGTTCGGCGTCAGCCTGGATCCGGAGCTGCTCCAGCGCGCGCTGACCCACCGCTCGTACGCGTACGAGAACGGCGGCCTGCCCACCAACGAGCGGTTGGAGTTCCTGGGCGACTCGGTGCTCGGCGTGGTGATCACCACCGCGCTCTTCCACAACCATCCCGACCTGCCCGAGGGGCAGCTGGCCAAGCTGCGGGCCAGCGTGGTCAACATGCGGGCCCTCGCCGACGTGGCCCGGGGCCTCGGCCCGGACGGGCTCGGCGCCTACCTGCTGCTCGGCAAGGGGGAGGAGACCACCGGCGGCCGGGACAAGGCGAGCATCCTCGCCGACACCCTGGAGGCGCTGCTCGGCGCGATCTACCTCCAGTACGGGCTGGACACGGCCGCCATCGTCATCCACCGGCTCTTCGACCCGCTGATGGCCGAGTCGGCCGGCCGGGGTGCGGCCCTGGACTGGAAGACCAGCCTCCAGGAGCTGACGGCGGCCCTCGGGCTCGGCGTCCCCGAGTACCGCATCGAGGGCACCGGCCCGGACCACCTCAAGACCTTCACCGCCTGGGTGGTCGTCGCCGGCAACCGCTACGGCGGGGCCGACGGGCGCAGCAAGAAGGAGGCCGAGCAGCGGGCCGCCGAGGCGGCCTGGCGGACGCTCACCGAGCAGGCGGAGCGGGAGCCGGTCGGGCCGGAGGGTCCGGTGCCCGGGGACGGGACGGCGCAGACCGCCGAGGCTGGCCTGGGTCGTGCCTGAGCTGCCGGAGGTCGAGACCGTCCGGCAGGGGCTGGCCCGGTGGGTCACCGGCCGGCGGATCTCCTCCGTCGAGGTGCGCCACCCCCGCGCGGTACGCCGGCACACCCCCGGCGGCGGGCACTTCGCCGACGTGCTGGCCGACCGGACGGTGCTGGACGTGCGCCGGCGCGGCAAGTACCTGTGGCTGCCGCTGGACAGCGGCGACGCCGTGATCGGGCACCTGGGCATGTCGGGTCAGCTGCTGGTGCAACCGGCCGACGCCCCCGACGAGACGCACCTGCGGGTCCGCTTCCGGTTCTCCGACGACGGTCCCGAGCTGCGCTTCGTCGACCAGCGCACGTTCGGCGGCCTGTCGGTCTCCGCGGGGGGCGCCGAGTTGCCGGCGGAGATCGCGCACATCGCGCGGGACCCGATGGACCCGCAGTTCTCCGACGCGGCGTTCGTCGCCGCGCTGCGCCGGCGGCGTACGGAGGTCAAGCGGGCGCTGCTGGACCAGACGCTGATCTCCGGCGTGGGCAACATCTACGCCGACGAGGCGCTGTGGCGGGCGAGGCTGCACGGCGCCCGCCCCACCGACGCGCTGACCGGCCCGGCCGCGCTGCGGCTGCTGGGCCACGTCCGGGACGTCCTCGGCGAGGCGATCAAGTCCGGCGGCACCAGCTTCGACGCCCTCTACGTCAACGTGAACGGGGAGAGCGGCTACTTCGACCGGGCGCTGAACGTCTACGGCCGGGAGGGCCTGCCGTGCCACCGGTGCGGCGCACCGGTGCGCCGCGAGGCGTTCATGAACCGTTCGTCGTACAGCTGCCCGCGCTGCCAGCCCCGCCCCCGGGCGGCCCTGCGGGGCTGACCCCGCGCGGTCTCCGGGGCACGGGCGGCGCGTTCGCCCGGCCCGGCCCGCGAGCAGGTGCCGGTGGTCAGGGCGCCGCGCAGGGGAGCCGCCACGCGTCGAGCCGGCGTTCCTTGCGGATCGAGGAGAGGCCGTAGCCCAGCGTGGTGACGCAGAAGTCCGTCGTCGAGCCGGCGTACTCCACGTGGAACACCGGCTTGCCCGCCTCGACGAACGGCAGCAGCCGGGCGCACTGGTCCAGCCGCACGCACTCCTCGTTGACGGCGAAGTCGAAGTCCGGAGCCAGGGCGGCCACCTGCCCCAGGTCGTTGATCAGGCCGGGGGAGAGGCTCAGCGAGCGGGCCAGTTCGGCCAGCCGGCGGTTGAACCGCAGTTGGTCGTCGAAGTCGAGCGGGAAGCCGGACCGGTGCGCGTACCCGTCGGCGTCGGCCAGGGCGACCGCCCCGAAGCCCTTGCCCCGGCAGAGCCGGAACCGGTCGGCCAGCACCGGCCGCAGGGTGTCCCACTGCCGTACGTCGAGCCAGCGGCCCTGCGGCCGGCGGGACGCGGCACCCCGCACGGCGGCCGGGAGGCGGTCCGCGTCCGGGTCGGTCGGCAGGACGGAACCGACGTGCACCTGGCAGACCAGCCGGCGGTCCCGGGAACGCAGCTCGGCGGTCTGCGCGGCGGTGGTGGCGACCGGGTCGAGCAGGAAGACGTCGGCGTCGACGGTGAGGTCCAGCACGCCGCTGAGCTGCCACTGCCACTGCCACCGGCCCGCCGACGCCGCCGGCCAGGCGGTCGGGGCACCGGGCGCGGCCAGGTCCGGCCGGCAGGCGGCGAGCACGCTCAGCAGGACGAGTGCGACACAGGCCGACAGGGCCCGGCGCAGGCCCCGCCCGACGGCGCGCGTACGCGGCCGGATCCGCATCGGCAGCTCCCGGGTCGCGGGCGGCGGCACACCGCCCGGAGCGGGTACGCCGTGTCGGCGTACCTCACCCGGTCAAACGAGTACGGCCCCGGCCGCGACTCGCGTTCAGCGCGGCGCGGCGAAGACCTGCGTCCAGTACGGCCCGTTGCTGCTGGCGACGCCGACGCCGATCTCGGTGAAGGCGCAGTTCAGGATGTTGGCCCGGTGCCCGGAGCTGTTCATCCAGGCGTCCATGACGGCGGCCGGCGTCTTCTGGTTCCAGGCGACGTTCTCGCCGTAGGTGCGCCAGGAGTAGCCGACCCGGTCCAGCCGGGTCCCGACGTTGCTGCCGTCGCTGCCCGTGTGCGACATGTTGCGGTGGTCGGCCTGGTCCTGGCTGTGCCGCTGGGCGGCGGTCGTCAGCTTGTCGTCGACGCTCACCGCGCCGCAGCCGGCCTTGGCGCGCTCGGCGTTGACCAGGGCGACCACCTGGCTGGCCTGGCTGCCGGACCCGCTGCTGACCGGGGCCTTCGTGCCGCCGCCGGCCGGCGCCGTGCTCCGTTCGGCGCTGCGCCGCGAGGGCGCGGTGGTACGCGACGGCGCCGGCGTCGGCCTGGTGCTCTTCGTGGCCGACGGGGTGGGCCTGGCGGTGGTCGGCGCGGTGCTCGGGGTGCCGCTCGGGGTGGGCGGGGCGAGCGCGTCGCCGGGTGCCGACTCGCCGCCCGGCAGCACCGGGGCGGCGGCGATCGTGTCGTCGACGGCGGTGGGGTCGGTCGCCGGGCCGTCGCCGGTCAGCGCGACCGCGCCGACGCCGAGGCTCACCACCAGCGTGGCGGCCGCGGCGGCACCGCCGATCACCAGCGGGCGGGGGAACCGGCGGCGGGGGCGGTGGCGGCCCTCGGCGATGGCCGGCGCCGTCGCGGCCGGGGCGGCCCGGAGCGCGGCGAGGTCGACGGGGGCGGTCGGGTCGTCGACCGGCCAGGCGCCGGCGGTCCGGTCCGCGGGGAAGGGACGCTCCGCCGGGTACGCCCCGTCCATCGGGCTGGCGGACCCGGCGGCCCAGCGGGGGTCCGGCTCGGCCTGCCAGCGGTCGGTGGGCTCGGGCCGCCAGGTCGCGGTCGCGTCGGTGGTCCGCGGCTGCCAGGTCCCGGCCGGCGCGGCGGGCTCGGGCTGCCAGCGGGCGGTCGGCTGGTCGCGGTGCCACTCGTCGGCGGGCTGCTCCGGGTCGTCCCCGAAGAGGTAGGCGGACCTCGGCTCCGGACGGTCGGTGAGCCAGGTCGGCGGCTCCTCGCCCAGCGGCTGCTCGCGGCGCCGGTCGGCGCCGTCCGGGTGGTTCGGGTCGGTCCAGCCGTACACGCCTCTGCCTCCAAGGGGTCGGTTGCGGGCCGGGGTGACGCTACGTGGCGGGCGTGAACAGCGGCAACGTGGCTAAGGAAGAGTTAAGGGGAAGCCGGACGGCAGGGTGGGGACTTCCCGGGATCCGAGGCGTAGAGTCAAGGTGTCCGGACAGAGTGTGTCCGCGCCTTGTGGCAGCCCCCCCCCCGGCAAGTGGACAGGTCGACGTGGAAATGATCTACGGCCTGCGAGAACTTGACGAAAGAGGGGGTGTCGGCTCAATATGTAGGTGTCGCCAGTCGCGCCCGGTCATGCCCAGAATCGTCTGGGGTGACAGCCGCGTACACATTTGGGCGCGCGTTGGCCGGCCCTTCCGGCAGCGCATATCAAGGAGTCAACATGGCTAAGGCCCTGTACGGCCACGTAGGTGCGGCGCCCGATCGGCGTCTGCTCGACGAGGTCACCCGACTGCGTACCACGGTTCGGGCTCTGGAGTTCGAGATCACGCGGCTGCGTGCCGAGAACGATCGGCTCGCGGCGGCTGCGGCGGAGGCGGACGATCTGCTTCGTCTGGCCGAGCCCGCGCTGACCTGATCTCCAGATCGCAAAACTGAATCGCATCACGCAAAAAGAGCGCGCCGACACTTCTGTGCCGGCGCGCAGCTCTGTCCGCACCCCTTTTCGCCGCACCAATTCGTGATCTTGTGCGGCCCGCCGCGACGATTCCCGTACGACTCCGGCCGACGGATGGGCCGCACCCGGGCGGGCCGGCCCGCGTCACCTGGGACGGACGCCCGGCGGTCGCCAGGCGGGTCGCGTGCCCGGCGGTTCCCGGTCCCGGGTTAGTCTGCGGGTTCACCCAGGTCCGCGTAGCCGGCGACGGTACGGCGGCCACCGGACGAGGATCGAGAAGGTGCATCTCAAGAGCCTGACGGTGAAGGGCTTCAAGTCCTTCGCCTCCGCGACGACGCTCAAGCTGGAGCCGGGGATCACCTGCGTGGTCGGCCCCAACGGCTCCGGCAAGTCCAACGTCGTCGACGCCATCGCCTGGGTGCTCGGCGAGCAGGGCGCCAAGGCGCTGCGCGGCGGCAAGATGGAGGACGTCATCTTCGCCGGCACCGCCGGCCGGGCCCCGCTGGGCCGGGCCGAGGTGACCCTCACGATCGACAACACCGACGGCGCGCTGCCGATCGAGTACACCGAGGTGTCGATCACCCGCCGGATGTTCCGCTCCGGCGAGAGCGAGTACGAGATCAACGGCGACACCTGCCGGCTGCTCGACATCCAGGAGCTGCTGTCGGACTCCGGCATCGGCCGGGAGATGCACATCATCGTCGGCCAGGGGCGACTCGACGGGATGCTGCACGCCAAGCCGGAGGACCGGCGGTCGTTCGTCGAGGAGGCGGCCGGCGTCCTCAAGCACCGCAAGCGCAAGGAGAAGGCGCTGCGGAAGCTCGACGCGATGCAGACGAACCTCAACCGGCTCACCGACCTCACCGCCGAGCTGCGCCGCCAGCTCAAGCCGCTGGGCCGGCAGGCGGAGGTGGCCCGCCGCGCCGCCGCCATCCAGGCCAACCTGCGCGACGCCCGGCTACGCCTGCTCGCCGACGACCTGGCCACCCTGCGCGCCACCCTGGACCGGGAGATCGCCGACGAGACCGCGGTGCGCGAGCGGCGCGAGCAGGTCGAGGCCGAACACAGCGAGGTGCAGGCGCGGCTGGCCGAGCTGGAGGCGGCCCTCGCCGAGGACGCGCCGCTGCTGGCCGCCGCCCAGGACACCTGGTACAAGCTCTCCGCCCTCTCCGAGCGGTTCCGCTCCATCGAGCAGCTCGCCCGGGAGCGGCTGCGACACCTCAGCGCCACCCCCGACGACGAGCGCCCCGGTCGCGACCCCGAGCAGTTGGAGGCCGAGGCCGAGCGGATCCGCGAGCAGGAGGAGGAGCTGCGCGGCGCGCTCACCGACGACCAGATCCGGCTGGCCGAGGCCGTCGAGCACCGCCAGGAGCTGGAGCGGCAGCTCGCCGCCGCCGAACGCGAGCTGGTCGCCGCGGCCAAGGCGATCGCCGACCGGCGGGAGGGCCTGGCCCGGCTGACCGGTCAGGTCAACAGCGCCCGCGCCCGGACCACCAGCGCCGGCGAGGAGATCGAGCGGCTCGCCACCGCGCACGCCGACGCGCTCGCGCGAGCCGATCAGGCCCAGGCCGAACTCGACGCGGTCGCCGAGCAGTCCACCGAGGCGGACCGGGACAACGCCGACCTCGACGCCCGGCACGCCGAGGCGGTCGCCGCCCAGGAGCGGGCGCAGGCCACCGTGCGGTCGCTGACCGACGCGGAGCGGGCGGCGGAGAAGGACGCCGCCACCTGGAAGGCCCGGGAGGAGGCGCTCGCCCTCGGCCTGCGCCGCAAGGACGGCGCGGGCGCGCTGCTGGCCCGCGCCGACGAGGTCCCGGGCCTGTTGGGCAGCCTGGCCGGGCTGCTCACGGTCGCGCCCGGGCAGGAGGCCGCGCTCGCCGCCGCGCTCGGCGGGCTCGCCGACGCGGTCGCGGTGAGCGGCGTCGACGAGGCGGTCGAGGCCATGCGGCTGCTGAAGATCTCCGACGCCGGTCGCGCCGGCCTGCTGGTCGGCAGCCCCGCCGGGCCGGGCATGGACGGGCCCGCCGACGCGCTGCGGCCGAAGCTGCCCGACGGCGCCCGCTGGGCGCCCGACCTGGTGGAGTGCTCCCCACAGCTCCGCCCGGCGGTGCACCGGGCGCTGCGCGACGTGGTGCTGGTCGACGATCTCGCCGCCGCGGCCGAGGTGGTCGCCGGCAACCCGGAGCTGCGCGCGGTCACCCCCGACGGCGACGTGGTCGGGGCGTACGCGGCGGCCGGCGGGTCCGCCAAGGCGCCCAGCTTCATCGAGGTGCAGGCCGCCGTCGAGGAGGCCCGGTCGAACCGGCTCGCCGCCGAGCAGACCGGCGCGGAGCTGCGCGAACAGCTCGTCGACGCCCGCGCCGAGGTGGCCGCCGCCAAGGAGACGGTGCAGCACGCCGCCGCCGCCAAGCGGGAGGCGGAGAGCCACCGCAACGCCGCCGCCCGCCGGCTGGCCGAGCTGGGCGCGGCGGCCCGCTCGGCGAAGGCGGAGACCGACCGGCTCGGCGAGTCCCGGGCCCGCGCGGAGGCCGCCCGGGAGCGGGACCTGCTCACCCTCGCGGAGTTGGAGGAACGGCTGCGGCTGGCCGAGGAGACCCCCGTCGACGCGGAACCCTCCACGGAGGACCGCGACCAGCTCGCCGCGATGGTGCCGCAGGCGCGGCAGAACGAGATGGAGGTCCGGCTCGCGGTGCGTACCGCCGAGGAGCGGGTCTCCTCGATCGCCGGCCGCGCGGACTCCCTGCGCCGGCAGGCCACCGCCGAGCGGGCCGCGCGGGAACGCGCGGCGGCGCGGCGGGCGGCGCGCACCCGGGGCGCGGGGATCGCCCGGGCCGTGGCGGGCGGGGCCCGGGAGGCCCTCACCCGGCTGGCCACCTCGATCGCCGCGGCCGAGGAGCACCGCGACGCCGTGGCGCGCGAGCGCGCCGCCCGCGAGGCCGAACTCCAGGAGGTACGCGGCGCGGCCAAGCGGCTCGGCGCGGAGCTGGAGCGGCTGACCAGCCAGGTGCACCGCGACGAGGTGGCCCGCGCCGAGCAGCGGCTGCGCATCGAGCAGCTGGAGGCGAAGGCCGCCGAGGACTTCGGCCTGGACGTGGAGACCCTCGTCGCCGAGTACGGCCCGACCCAGCCCGTCCCGCCCACCCAGGCCGACGTGGCGGCGGCCGAACGCGACGGCCAGCCGGTGCCCGAGCCGGTCCGCTACGAGCGGCCCGTGCAGGAGAAGCGGGCCGCCAAGGCGGAACGGGAACTGGCCCTGCTCGGCAAGGTGAACCCGCTGGCCCTGGAGGAGTTCGCCGCGCTGGAGGAGCGCTTCAAGTTCCTCTCCGAGCAGCTGGAGGACCTCAAGGCCACCCGCCGCGATCTGCTCACCGTGGTCAAGGACGTCGACGACCGGATCCTGGAGGTCTTCGCCAGCGCGTTCGCCGACACGGCCCGGGAGTTCCAGCAGGTCTTCACGGTGCTCTTTCCCGGTGGCGAGGGGCGGCTCGTGCTCACCGACCCCGACGACCTGCTCACCACAGGCATCGAGGTCGAGGCCCGCCCGCCGGGCAAGAAGATCAAGCGGCTGTCGCTGCTCTCCGGCGGCGAGCGTTCGCTGACGGCGGTGGCGATGCTGGTGGCCATCTTCCGGGCCCGGCCCAGCCCGTTCTACATCATGGACGAGGTCGAGGCGGCGCTCGACGACGTCAACCTGGGGCGGCTGATCACGCTGCTGGCCCAGTTGCGGGAGAAGAGCCAGCTCATCGTCATCACGCACCAGAAGCGGACGATGGAGGTCGCCGACGCCCTGTACGGCGTGACCATGCGCAACGGGGTGACCCAGGTGATCAGCCAACGGCTCAACCGGGCCGACGGGGACGAGCGGCGTGGCCGCGGCGAGGAGAACGAGTAGTGGGTCGGGAACGGGCGACGGCGCTCCTGGTGGACTTCGACGGCGTCCTGCGCCGGTGGGACCCGGCGGTGGCCGCCGGGGTGGAGCGGGAGTACGGCCTGTCCGACGGCGTACTCACCGAGATCGCCATGCAGTGGGGGCGGCTCCAGCCGGTGCTGACCGGCCGGGTCAGCCACGCCGACTGGATGGCCAGCGTGGCCGACGCGCTTGCCGACTCCGTGGGCGGCCCCGAGCGGGCCCGGGCCGCTGTGGAGCAGTGGCAGCGCTACCGGGGCGAGGTGGACCCCGAGGTGCTCGCCTTCGTCCGCGAGGCGCGGGCCGGCGGCATCCGCGTCGGGCTCGGCACGAACGCCACGGACCTGCTCGACGCCGACCTCGCCGCGCTCGACCTGACGGACGAGTTCGACGTGGTGGTCAACTCGTCCAGGGTCGGGGTGAACAAGCCGGCGAAGGAGTACTTCCAGGCGGCCTGCGCGGCGCTGGAGACCCCGGCGGCCCGGGTGCTCTTCCTCGACGACGAGGACTGGGCGATCCGGGGCGCCCGGGTCGCCGGCCTGTCGGCGCTGCGCTGGAGCGGCCCGGCCGACCTGCGCTACGCGCGGGCCGCCCTGGCGTACTGACCGGTCGCCGGCCCGCCCCGGCGGGGGCTACCGGAATGCGGGCCAGTGCTCCGGTCCTCAGGCCGGGGGTCAAGGTCGCTCGCGCTCATGCGCGGGTGGCCGATACCCGGCGGGACTGGCAGCACAAACTGTCTACGACGATCATCCGCGAGAACCAAGCGGTGTATGTCGAGGACTTGTGCGTGGTCGGTCTCGGCCGGACCCGGCTCGCCAAGAGTGTGCACGACGCCGGGTGGGCACAGTTCACCAGCATGCTGGAGTACAAGGCCGCGAGGTACGGGCGCACATTCGGCCGGGTGGACCGGTTCTTCCCGTCTACCCGCATGTGCTCACAGTGCGGCCGGGTCAACGAGAAGATGGCACTCAATGTTCGGATGTGGGACTGCCCCTGCGGGGCAGCCCACGATCGGGACGTCAACGCCGCCATCAACGTGCTCGCCGCCGGACAGGCGGAGAGTCGAAACGACCGTGGAGCGCGGGTAAGACCGGGACTCGTCCCGGCACCGCGCGGCGAAGCGGTAACCCACCCGGACGCCGCGTGTTCCACGCGCAGCGTGGAGGGAATCTCCGTCCTTTAGGGCGGAGAGGATGTCAATCGCCCGTGACGCCGTCGATGCGCTCGCGGATCAGGTCGGCGTGGCCGTTGTGCCGGGCGTACTCCTCGATCATGTGCACGTAGATCCAGCGCAGGTTGAACGTCCGGCGCTTCGGGCCGACCTCGGTGAAGGTCTCGTCGAGCGACCGGCCGGTGGCGGCGGCCCGGGCCAGCGCCACCTCCCGGTGGAAGGTGGCGAAGTCGGCCTCGGCGTCGGCGGCGCTGACGTCGTGGTCGGCGTCCGGGTCGTCGGGCGTGAAGTAGGGGTAGTCGACCTGCTGGCCGGCGAGGTTCTCCCGGAACCACCAGGCCTCCACCTCGGCCAGGTGCCGGACCAGGCCGAGCAGGGTGAGCCCGGAGGGCTCGACGCTTGGCGTCTTCAGTTGTTCGGCGGTCAGCCCGGCGCACTTGAGCAGCAGGGTCTGCCGGTGGTAGTCCAGCCAGCCCTCCAGCATGGTGCGCTCGTCGCCGACGTAGGGCTCGGGGGTCCGGGTGATCTCCGGTGCTCGCCAGGTCATGCCGGTCATCCTGGCTGGCACCTCCGACAACCGGCGAGCGGTTTATCGGGGCGGCGGCGCGTGGGTGGTGGCCCGCCCGTCGCGGGCGGGCGGGCCGGGGCGCGGCGGGAGGCTCACCCGCCGGAGGTCAGGCGCTGCCGCATGACCTCGCGCAGGTGGCCGTCGCTGGTGGTGCCCTCGATCGTCACCTCGGCCGTCCGGCGGGCGTGCACCAGCGTGGCGACCGCGTTGCCGAAGTACGGCCCGGCCAGCCGCTTCCAGCGGAACGGCGGGCGGCGTACGTCGGCGGTGCGGGCCAGCGCCCGGGTGGCCCCGGCCGGCCCGGACGACCAGCCCAGCTTCATCAGCGGGCGCATCCCGGCCGGGACCTGGTTGTGGATGGGCGAGCAGGTGAGCTGGTGCACCGGGGTGACCACGCTGCGGTCGTCGAACCGCGCCCGCGCCACGTACGAGTGGTGCACGTCGCCGGAGAGCACGCTGATCGACGCCGGTGGCGCGTACGCCGGGCCGGCCCCGACGCGCTCGCCGGGCTCGCCGGGGGTGCCGCTGCCGAGGCGGGCGAAGAGCGCGCCGAGCGCGTCGAAGGAGCGGCGGAAGGCGGCCCAGTGCTCCAGGTCCAGCCCCCGGCGCAGCTTCTCGGCCAGCCGGGCGACCCAGGGCCGCCGCGAGTCGGCCAGCTTCTCGTTCCACGCCTCCACGTGGTGGATGCCGGGCGGCAGCAGCCACGGCAGGGACGCGCCGACCACCAGGTGGTCGTAGACGCCGTGGGCCCGGTCGAGGAACCACGACCACTCGCCCGGGGGCAGCATCGCCCGCTGGCCCGGCTCCAGCACCCGGCTGCACCGGTTGTCGAGCATGACCAGCCGGGTCCGGCCCAGGTCCAGCGCGTAGCTCCACTGGTACTGCACGGCGCGCCACCGCTCGGTGTCGTGGGCGAGGTCGGCCTCGGTGTCGACCCGCTGCCCGAACTCGCGGAGCACGCCGGTGGCGTCCTCCGCCGCGACGACCTTGGCGTAGACCGGGTCGGCGGCGATCTCGTCGGGGGAGAGGTTGCCCAGGTGCTGGTAGACCCAGTACGAGGCGAGGCCGCTGGTGATCCGCTCCGCCCACCACGGCTGCTCGCGCATGTCGGAGCGCCAGGAGGCGGAGGTGTTCCAGTCGTCGATGACCTCGTGGTCGTCGAAGATCATCACGCTCGGCACGGTGGAGAAGAGCCAGCGGATCTCCGGGTCCCGCCAGGACTCCAGGTAGAGCTTCGTGTACTCGTCGAAGCTGACCACCTGGTCACCCGGCGCGCCCTTCGGCCGGCGGCGGCGCCGCTTCAGCAGCCGCCGGACCGTGGGCGACGTCACGTCCGCGTAGACCTGGTCGCCGAGGAGCACCAGCAGGTCGGGCACGTCGGTCGCAGCCGGGTCGGCCATGAGCCGTCGGGCGTACGCGTCGAGGGCGTCCGGGGGCAGCCGCCGGGTGGTGGCGTGCTGGGTGGTCTCCCGGCAGGAACCGAAGACCAACCGGACCGGCTGGTCGAGGTCGTCGGCCGCCCGGGTGCGGATCACGCTGGGCGGGAAGTTGCTCTTCGGCACCGGCCAGGCGACCTCGTCGTCGATCAGCACCTCGTAGGCGGTGGCGCTGTCGGGGGTGAGCCCCTCCACGACGACGAGCGCGTAATGGTGGTCGTACGCCGAGAAGGTGGGCGCGGTGCCGCCCGCGCCGTCGGCGGTACGGACGGTGACCACCGCGGGCGCGCTGGTCTCCACCCAGACGGTGGCCGTCGTGCCGACCACCCTGCGGAGCAACGGGCCGATGAGCAGGTGTGCCGCGGGCATGGTCGACCTCCAGATGAGCGGACTTCATCTTTACTACCCGGCCGGCGGTCGCACCACTGCTGGCTGTGATCGAGCCTACCGCCGGCCTCCGCGGACGCGGTCGGGAGCGGTGGCTGGGACAGCTCCGCCGGCATCTGACAGGATTCCGGCATGACCGAATACCTCCTCATCGCGCTCGCCCTGCTCGGCGTGCTGATCCTTGGCGGCATCGGGCTGGTCGTGCCGCGGTTGCGCCGGCGACCGGAGCCGCCGCTGCCGAAGACGGAGGTCGACACCCGGGCCGAGGAGGACCTGGCCGGCCCGCCGGTCCAGGCACCGGAGGCCGAGTTGTCCACCGGGATCCTGGTGGAGCCGCCGGTGGTGGAGGCCCCGGCACCGGTGCTGGAGGTCCCCGAGCCGACCGCCGGCCGGCTGGTCCGGCTGCGCTCCCGGCTGTCCCGCTCGCAGAACGTCTTCGGCAAGAGCCTGCTCGGCCTGCTCAGCCGCGACCACCTCGACGAGGACACGTGGGAGGAGATCGAGGACAGCCTGATCACCGCCGACGTCGGCGTCGACGCCACCCGCGACATCGTCGACCGGCTGCGCGAGCGGACCCGGGTCCTTGGCACCCGCTCCGGCGCCGAGCTGCGCGCCCTGCTCGCCGCCGAGCTGGTCAACGCGCTCGACCCGACCCTGGACCGGTCCCTGCGGACCGCGCCCAAGGAGGGCGTGCCGGCGGTCGTGCTGGTGGTCGGCGTCAACGGCGCGGGCAAGACCACCACCTGCGGCAAGATCGCCCGGGTGCTCGTCGCCGACGGCCGCAGCGTGCTGCTCGGCGCCGCCGACACCTTCCGGGCCGCCGCCGCGGACCAGCTGGAGACCTGGGGCGGTCGGGTCGGCGCGGAGACCGTGCGGGGCCCGGAGGCGGCCGACCCGGCCAGCGTGGCCTTCGACGCCGTCAAGCGGGGCATCGACACCGGCGTGGACACCGTGCTCATCGACACCGCCGGCCGGCTGCAGAACAAGATCGGCCTGATGGACGAGCTGGGCAAGGTCAAGCGGGTGGTGGAGAAGCACGGCCCGATCGACGAGACACTGCTGATCCTCGACGCCACCACCGGGCAGAACGGGCTGGAGCAGGCCCGGGTCTTCACCGAGGCGGTCAATGTGACCGGTGTCGTGCTCAGCAAGCTCGACGGCACCGCCAAGGGCGGCATCGTGATCGCCGTGCAGCGCAAGCTGGGCATCCCGGTCAAGCTGGTCGGGCTCGGCGAGGGCAAGGACGACCTGGCCCCGTTCGACCCCGCCCAGTTCGTCGACGCGCTGCTCGGTACCGAGCCGCTCGCCCGGGACGCGTAACCTCGCAGTGACGACCGACGATCGCGCCTACGCCGGGTGGCGCGACCCCAGCCACCCGTCGACGGGCCTCGGGAGACCGTACGTGACTTCGCAGGAGATCCCGCTGCACGGCGGGAACGTCAGCACCGTCGTCCGGGTCGGCGACACGGTCCGGCGCAACGCCGGGCCGTGGACGCCCTCGGTGCACGCCCTGCTGCGCCACCTGGAGTACGTCGGGTTCACCGGCGCCCCCCGCGCGCTCGGCATGGACGAGCGCAACCGGGAGGTCCTGTCGTACCTGGAGGGGGAGTGCGGGGAGTACCCGCTGGCCCCGCACTGGGTCACCGACGAGGCGCTGGTGACCGTCGCCACCATGCTCCGGATGTTCCACGACGCCCAGTACGGCTTCGTCCCGCCGCCGGGGGCGGTGTGGCGCTCGTTCGGACCGCCGCCGCCGGACACCGAGGTGATCTGCCACCACGACGCCGCCCCGCACAACGTCATCTGGCGGCCCGACGGCACCCTGGGGCTGATCGACTTCGACCTCGCCTCGCCCGGCGCCCGGATCTACGACGTGGCGTACGCGGCCTGGACCTGGGTGCCGATCTTCTCCGACCGGGACTCGATCACGCTCGGCTGGAAGCACCCCGACCGGCCGCGCCGGCTGCGCCTCTTCGCCGACGCGTACGGGCTCATCCCCCGGGACCGGCACCGGCTGATCCGGACCATCCGCAAGCGGATCGTGGACCACGTGGAGGGCATCCGCCGGATGGCCGCCGCCGGTGAGCCGGCCTTCGTCCGGATCGTGCACAAGGGGCACCTGCGCCGGCCGATGCGGGACCTGCGGCTGCTCGACTACGAGCGCAACGCCCTGGAGTACGCGCTGCGCTGAGCGGTCCGTGCTGTCGGCCGCGCCGGCCGGCGGTGAGCTTCTCTTCACACGTCCGAAACAACCCGTCACCGTTCGGAAATCGACGGGTGACGCTGGGGGAAACAGGAAGCGAGCAGGCTTCCGCCCATCCGGCGTACGGGCGACGCTGCCCCGGAAGCCGGGAAGGAGGGAACTTCACCTTTAGGAGGCCAGCGTGCCTGAGGCACCCACGCTCGATTCCGGCAACACCGTGTGGTTGCTGGTGTCGACGGCGCTCGTGCTGCTCATGACGCCCGGACTGGCGCTGTTCTACGGCGGCCTCAACCGGTCCAAGGGTGTACTGAACATGATGATGATGAGCTTCTCCGCGATCGGGCTCATCTCTGTCTTGTGGTGGTTCTACGGTTTCAGCATCGCCTTCGGTAGCGATGTCAACGGGCTCTGGGGCGACCCGGGCGCCTACCTCGGCACCAAGACCTTCCTCGCCGAGACCGACCTCTGGGGCGCGACGGCGGAGAACCCGAGCGGCATCGGCGTGCCGCTCTACGTGTTCATGGCCTTCCAGATGATGTTCGCCGTGATCACCGTCGCGCTGATCAGCGGCGCGATCTCCGACCGGGCGAAGTTCGCCGGCTGGCTGCTCTTCGCGTTCGGCTGGGCGACGCTTGTCTACTTCCCGGTCGCGCACTGGGTGTGGGGCGGCGGCATCATCGGCGGCGACCTGCACGCGCTCGACTTCGCCGGCGGCACCGCGGTGCACATCAACGCCGGCGCGGCGGCCCTGGCCCTGGTGCTGGTGCTGGGCAAGCGGCTCGGCTGGCCCCGGGAGGGCATGAAGCCGCACAACATCCCGCTCGTCGCGCTCGGCGCCGGGCTGCTCTGGTTCGGCTGGTTCGGCTTCAACGCCGGTTCCGAGCTCACCGTCGACTCGGTCGCCGGCCTGGCCTTCATCAACACCCAGCTCGCCACGGCCGCCGCCGTGCTCGGCTGGATCGTCGTCGAATGGATCAAGGACAGGAAGCCGACCCTGGTCGGCGCCTCGTCCGGCGCCATCGCCGGCCTGGTCGCCATCACCCCGGCCTGCGGCTTCATCGCCCCCTGGGCGGCGGTGCTGCTCGGTCTCGTCGCCGGGGCGGTCTGCGCGCTGGCGATCAGCCTCAAGTACAAGCTCGGCTACGACGACTCGCTCGACGTGGTCGGCGTGCACTTCGTCGGCGGCTGGATCGGCTCGCTCTGGCTCGGTCTCTTCGCCACCAACTCGGTAAACGGCGCGATCAGCGACGTGATCGGCGCCTCCGACGGGCTCTTCTACGGCGGCGGGGTGACCCAGCTCGGCCGGCAGGCCCTGGCCGGCCTGATCGTCACCGTCTGGTCCTTCGCGGTGGCCTGGGTGCTCGCCTTCGGCATCGAGAAGACGATCGGCTTCCGCCTGCGGGCCGAGGACGAGGTCGGCGGCATCGACATCGCCGAGCACGCCGAGAGCGGCTACGACCTGTCGCCGGCCGCCGGCAGCGGCGGGGGCAGCGCGTTCGCGATGGCCGGGCTGACCGGCGCCAGGCCGGCGACGGAGCCGGCGGCAGCGCCTGCCGAGCCCACCGTGCCTGCCGCGGCTGCCGAGCCGGCCGAGCCGGCCGCCGGGTCCGCCGCCGAGAAGGTCGCCCGTTAACGTTCCTGGGATGGAGGGGTTGGACATGAAGCTGGTGACCGCGGTCATCAAGCCGTACCAGCTGGACGCGGTGAAGGAGGCCCTGCACGCCCTCGGCGTGGCCGGCCTGACCGTCAGCGAGGTCCAGGGCTACGGGCGGCAGAAGGGGCACACCGAGGTCTACCGGGGTGCCGAGTACACGGTCGAGTTCCTGCCCAAGATCCGGGTGGAGGTGCTCACCGACGAGATCGACGTCGACAAGATCGTGGACGCCGTCGTCGGCGCCGCCCGGACCGGCAAGATCGGCGACGGGAAGGTCTGGGTGACCGCCGTCGAGGAGGTCGTCCGGGTCCGTACCGGCGAGCGCGGCCTCGACGCGCTCTGACCGGCCACCCACCGACATGACCTCGTCGACCAGGAAGAACGCGTCGGGACACACCGGCAACGATGCCGCCGCCCTCCTGGTCGACGAGGTCGTCGGCGTCGACGGCGGCATCGGGGCGACGGCGCGGGCCGCGCGGGCCGACGCGTACGACCGGTGGCTGCGCGGGCTGCTCCCGCAGCGGCCCGGGGTGGCGCTGATCGCCGTCGGCGGGCTGGGCCGCCGGCAGTGCGCGCCGCACGGCGACCTCGACCTCGTCCTGCTGCACGCCGGGGTGCCCGGCGTGGACGAGCTGGCCGCCTCGGTCTGGTATCCCGTGTGGGACGCCGGACTGCGGCTGGACCACTCCGTCCGGACCGTCGCCGAGGCGCTCTCCGTCGCGCAGGACGACGTGAAGGTGGCCCTCGGGCTGCTCGACGCGCGGCTGGTCGCCGGGGACGCCGCGCTCGCGGACACCCTCGTCCGCACCGCCGCCGACCACTGGCGGCGCACCGCCGTACGCCAGCTCCCGGCGCTGCGCGAGATCACCGCCGCCCGCTGGGCCGCCCACGGCGAGCTGGCGTTCCTGCTGGAGGGCGACCTGAAGGAGGCGGCCGGCGGGCTGCGCGACGTGGGCATCCTGCGGGCGATCGCCACCGCCGGGATCACCGACGCGCTGCGCCCCGCCGTCCGCGCCGCGCACCTGCGGCTGCTCGACACCCGGGACGCGCTGCACCGGCAGGCCGGCCGCCGGGTCGACCGGCTGGTCGCCCAGGAGCGCGACGGCGTCGCCGCGCTGCTCGGGCTCCGGCAGTCACCGGCTGGCGGGTCCGACACCCCGGGCCCGCTTCCGCCGCACGCCCCAGGCCCGCTTCCACCCGGCGCCCCGCGCCCGCTTTCGCCGCACGCCCCGGGCCCGCTCCCACCCGGCGCGTCCGGCGGCGCGTCGCGGG